>NZ_JBMDIJ010000046.1:0-50259 GCF_057808595.1 Pseudomonas sp. FG98
GCTTCGCCAACGTAATCGCGGCGGTCCGGCGCTCCGGTGAACCCGCTCCCACAGGTCTAGCCAAAAGAGTGAGCTTTACAGGTACCGACCATGCGCGTGCTGATTATCGAAGACGAAGAAAAAACCGCCGACTACCTGCACCGCGGCCTGACCGAGCAGGGCTTCACCGTGGACCTGGCGCGGGACGGCATCGAGGGCCTGCACCTGGCCCTGGAAGGCGATTACTCGGTGATCGTCCTCGACGTCATGCTCCCGGGCCTGGACGGCTACGGCGTACTCCGCGCCCTGCGCGCGCGCAAGCAGACGCCGGTAATCATGCTCACCGCCCGCGAGCGGGTCGAGGACCGCATCCACGGCCTGCGCGAAGGCGCCGACGATTACCTGGGCAAGCCGTTTTCCTTCCTTGAACTGGTCGCCCGCCTGCAAGCCCTGACCCGCCGCAGCGGCGGCCACGAGCCGGTGCAGATCCAGGTCGCCGACCTGTGGGTCGACCTGATCAGCCGCAAGGCCAGCCGCGCCGGCCAGCGCCTGGACCTGACCGCCAAGGAGTTCTCCCTGCTCAGCGTTCTTGCCCGGCGCCAGGGCGAGATCCTGTCGAAGACGGCGATTGCCGAGCTGGTCTGGGATATCAATTTCGACAGCGACGCGAATGTCGTCGAAGTGGCGATCAAGCGCCTGCGCGCCAAGCTCGACGGGCCGTTCGAAAGCAAGCTGCTGCACACCATCCGGGGGATGGGCTATGTCCTGGAAAACCGTGCGCAGTAACTCCCTGGCCCTGCGCCTGAGCGCGCTGTTCACCGGCGTCGCCCTGCTGGTGTTCCTGTTGATCGGCTGGGCGCTGTACAAGCAGGTCGACCGCAGCCTCGACCTGTTGCCCTCGGCCGAACTGGAGGCGCGCTACAGCGTGTTGGAGTCGAGCCTGATGCGCTTCGGCAACGAAGAACACTGGGGCAAGATGATCCGCAAGCTCGACCAGCTCAGCGAGGAAGACCGGCGCATCCGCTTCTGGGCAGTGAGCAGCGACAGCCGCTACGAATACGGCCACCCCGATGCGGTGATCCGCCGCCTCGCCGAAGGCAAGCCGGGCATGCGCGACGTGCGCCTGGCCGACAGTCCCTACCCGTTCAAGATCATGCTCAGCGAACTGCCGGCGGTGGAACAGCGTCCACCGCTGCGCTTCCTGATCGGCATCGATACCGACACCTTCTGGAACACCCAGCGCACCTTGCTGATCGCTCTGGTCAGCCTGGCGGTGGTCGGCGTGCTGCTGGCCTCGGCGCTGGGCTACTGGGTGGCGCGCATCGGTCTGCGTCCGCTGCGCCAGCTCTCCGATGAGGCCCAGCAACTGGCGCCGCCACGGCTCAGCGGGCGCCTGCGGGTATCGGCGTTGCCGCCGGAGCTGGAGCAGTTCGCCCAGGCCTTCAATGCCACGCTGGAGCGGGTCGACCAGGCCTATTCGCGGCTGGAGGCTTTCAATGCCGACGTCGCCCACGAGCTACGCTCGCCGCTGACCAACCTGATCGGCCAGACCCAGGTCGCCCTGACCCGCGGGCGCAGCGCCGAGCATTACTTCGAAGTGCTGCAATCCAACCTTGAGGAACTGGAACGGCTGCGCAGCATCATCAACGACATGCTGTTCCTCGCCAGCGCCGACCAGGGCAGCAAGGCCACGCGCCTGACTACGGCGTCGCTGGCCGAGGAAGTGGCGACCACCCTCGACTACCTCGACTACATCCTCGAAGACGCCCAGGTACGGGTCGAGGTCAGTGGCGATGCCCAGGCACGGATCGAGAAGGCCCACCTGCGCCGGGCGCTGATCAACCTGCTGAACAACGCGGTGCAGCACACCGGGCCGGGCCAGGTGATCAGGGTGGCGATCCACAGCGACAACGGCCAGGTCGGCATCGACGTCAGCAACCCCGGCCCGGCCATCGCCGACGAGCACCTGGCGCGGCTGTTCGAGCGCTTCTACCGGGTCGATGCCGCGCGCAGCAACGTCGGCGGCGGCAACCATGGCCTGGGGCTGGCGATCGTCAAGGCCATCGCGGTGATGCATGGCGGCAGCGTGTTCGTGCGTAGCCAGGGTGGGGCCAATACCTTCGGCATCCTGCTACCCGCCTGAACACTGCAACCCCCTGTGGGAGCTGGCTTGCCAGCGATTGCGGTATCGAATTCACCGACGCAATCGCTGGCAAGCCAGCTCCCACAGGTACAGCGTCCGCTCTAGCCAGCGGCCTCCCCGAACTATTACCTTTTCTGCAACAGTCAATCTCGAAAACCCGGCTTTTTCGTTCGTTTGCTAACGATTAATTTGGACACACCAAACAGATACTTGCTCTGCAAGAAGGTTATTCCAAATGTCCAACAGCATGGGTATTGCCAGCGTTTTCGTCCTGTCCTCCGTCCTGCTTTCGCCCCTGGCGATGGCTGAAGAATCCCAGGCCTTCATGGCCCAGACCGCCCGCCATCAGGCTGCCATGGAGCAGTCCCGCGAGGCCTTCGCCAAGCAACAGCAGGACGCCGCCAAAGGCTCTGAACAGACAGCATCGAAGGCTGGCATCAGTGACAGCAAAGACAGCTGATACACAGCACCCCGCTCCCGTTTTTCCCTCGACTTTCGTTCTGGTGACTTTTTCATCGGTGCGACTGTCTTTGAAAGCCGCTGCCTGTCAGCGGCTTTTTTTCGCCTGGTGAAAAGTACCGGAACACGGCTGATTTCCTACAACAACAACGCGTCGCACAGAGAATAAAAACTGCCGTCAACAGCACCTCAAGGAGTTCACAAGGTGAGTAAAACCCCACGTTTCACCCCGCTATTCATTGCACTGGCTGCAACGATGCCCTTCCATGCCCAGGCCGACGACGAGCAGGCCGAAGGTTTTGTCGAAGGCTCCAGCCTCAATGTCCTGGCCCGCAACTACTACTTCAACCGCAACCAGCTGCTGCCCGGCGTGCGTGACATGCGCGAATGGGGCCAGGGTTTCGTCGGCAAGTTCGAGTCGGGCTTCACCCAGGGCACGGTCGGCTTCGGCCTGGATGCCTACGCCATGCTCGGCCTCAAACTGGATGGCGGTGGCGGCACCGCCGGTACCTCGATCCTGCCGATCAACAGCCCGAGCAAGGACGGCTACGACTACGGCAAGGCGCCGGACAGCTTCTCCAGCGCCGGTGCTTCGGTGAAGGTCCGCGCCTTCGACACCGTGCTGCGCGCCGGTGACCTGTTCCTGACCAACCCGGTGATCGCCGGCGGCGAAACCCGCATGCTGCCGCAGACCTTCCGCGGCGTCAGCCTGACCAACAACAGCATCGACAACCTGATGCTCGAAGGCGGCCAGGCCAGCTTCACCAAGCCGTACAACCAGAGCGGCCACCGCCGCATCGACACCTTCTACGGCACCCTGCCGGACGGTCGCGACAGCCGCCACCTGAACTGGGCCGGCGCCGTGTGGACCCCGGTCGAAGGCCTGAGCACCAGCCTGTATGGCGCGGAACTCAAGGACATCTGGAACCAGTACTACTTCAACCTCGACTACACCTGGCAGCTCAACGACCTGGTCAGCCTCAACCCGGGCCTGAACTACTACCACACCCAGGACACCGGCGACGCGCTGCTCGGCAACATCGACAACAACACCTACAGCCTGCACTTCGCGGTAAACGTCGGTTACCACGCGATCACCGCGGTGTACCAGCGGGTCAACGGCAACACGCCGTTCGACTACATCAACCAGGGCGACAGCGTGTACCTGGACAACTCGCAGATCTACTCGGACTTCAACGGCCCCAACGAACGCTCGTGGAAGCTCAAGTACGCCTACGACTTCGCCGGCCTCGGCGTGCCCGGGCTGACCACCAGCGTACAGTACTCCAAGGGCGAGCTCGACCTGACCAAGGCCGATGCCGACAGTCCCGGCTACGGCAGCTGGTACAGCGCCGAGGGCAAGAACGCCCAGCACTGGGAACGTGACGTGGATGTCGCCTACGTGTTCCAGGAAGGCCAGTTCAAGGACCTCAGCCTGCGCCTGCGCTGGGCCGCGCACCGTGGCAGCCAGGGGTATTCGGCGGTGGATAACGACATCGACGAGTACCGGGTGATCGTCGACTATCCGGTAAACATCTTCTGATCCTGCACTGCTGCTGATGGCCCCATCGCCGGCAAGCCGGCTCCCACAAGTGCCACGGTGCACACGATCCCTGTGGGAGCTGGCTTGCCAGCGATGAGGCCCTCGTCTCACTGCATGACCAGCAGCCATACATCAGCCGCCCCCACTAACTTCTTGTCCTACAATCCCCCTCGCCCCTAGAATACGGGCCGCCGCACGGGCCCTTCGCGCGTGGCGAGCTATGGAATTCCTTTACCAGAACCGTCCCCGGAACAGCTCCCAGCTGTCTCCGGCGCACGGTTTTATTCGTTTTCCGGCCCAACCGACGCCCAGGCAACCTCGCCACCATGAACGCGCACACCCCGCCACCGCGCCCCGGCCTTTACCGCCGGCATCCGGAGCTGATCCTCAATCTGGGCAGTTGCCTGGCCGTGGGCGCGATCATTGCCATCGTCACCTTCCTGCTGATGCGCGAGCGGATGAACGTGGAACAGACGGCGGTGCGTTCGGCGGGCAACATCGTCAAGCTGATCGAGACCGACATCATTCGTAATGTCGAGCTCTACGATCTGTCCCTGCAAAGCCTGATCTGGGCGGTGCAGCATCCGGAATTGCTGGGCATCCCGGCGCACATGCGCCAGCAGGTGCTGTTCAACCAGGCCTTCAGCAGCCCGGTGCGCGGCGACATCCTCTGGCTCGACCGCAATGGCAACGTGGTCGCCGACTCCGCCAGCACCACCCCGCGCACGGCCAACTTCGCCGATACCGCGATCTTCCAGGAACATCGACGCAATCCCGACCTGGGCCTGGTCATCAGCCCGCCCTTCAAGGCGCGCCTGGGCGACCTGGACTGGTGCATCAGTTTCAGCCGACGCATCGACGACGCCGATGGCAGCTTTGCCGGGGTGGCCGGCGGCGCCCTGCGCCTGTCGCACTTCAGCGACATGTTCAAGCGCCTCGACGTCGGCCACGACAGCAGCATCAACCTGATGAACACCGACGGCCAGTTGCTGGCCCGGCATGCCACCGGCGCCAGCGGGGAGCGCCACGAGCAGATCGGTGCCAGCTTCGCTTCCCGGCCGAACTTCCAGCGCCTGCTGGCCGAGGGCAAGGGCAGCTTTACCAGCCAGTCCGGGGATGACAACGAGCTGCGCCTGTACACCTTCGCCCGGGTGGAAAACCTGCCGCTGGTGCTGGTGGTGACCCAGTCGGTGGACGAGGTCTACCGCGCCTGGAAGCGCACGGCGATGCTGGTCAGCGCCGCGACCGCCGTGCTGTGCATCGGCATTCTCTGGTTGAGCCTGATGCTCGGCCGCGAGCTCAAGCGTCGCCATAGCGCCGAGCGCAGCCTGGCCGAGCTGGCCGCCACCGACAGCCTCACAGGCCTGGCCAACCGTCGCCAGCTCGACCAGGTGCTGCGCCGCGAATGGGCACGGTCGCAACGTACCCAGCGACCGATCACGGTACTGATGATCGATGTCGATCACTTCCGCAATTTCAACGAACGCCATGGCCATCATGGCGGCGACGAAGCGCTGCGCCAGGTCGCCGGGGCCATCGAGCAGAGTCTGTTGCGCCCGACCGACCTGGCGGCGCGTTATGGTGGTGAGGAATTTGTCGCGGTGCTGCCGGACACCGACCTGGCGGGCGCCCTGATTCTCGCCGAGCGCATCCGCCACGGTGTGCAGGCCCTGCCGCCGTATGGCGAGGACACGCAAGCGGTGAGCGTCAGTATCGGCGTCGGGGTATACGAGCCGGGTAGCTCGATGGGGCTTGGCGAGTTGATGGCCAAGGCTGATGAGGCGCTGTATCGGGCCAAGGCGAATGGCCGTAATCGGGTAGAGGCGTGATGGTCTGACCCGGCCTCATCGCTGGCAACGCCAGCTCCCACAGGTATTGCGTACACCGCTGAACTTGTGGGAGCTGGCGTTGCCAGCGATGAGGCCAGCCGATTCAGGACTGGGCGCGAGCGCTGTTGCGCAGCACTTTCACCTGGTCATGGTTGCGCTGCACACCGTGGTACTGGCGCTCGACCAAGGTGTAGGACTGCGAGGCCGGAGCGACCTTGGCCAGTTTCTCCAGGGCTTCCTTGTAGGCTTTCAGCGCATGGTCTTCACCACGCTCGGCTTCATTGAGCACCGCCTCGTCATCCTTGCCGGTGACCATCGCCTTCAGATTGACCCAGCCGCGATGCATGTCGCCGGCAATGCTGGTGGAAGTTTCCGGATCGCCACCCAGGCTGCGCACATGCTGCTGCAGTTCTGCCGCCGCGCTGGCGCAGTCGCCGGAGCGTTGCAGGAAGTAGCTTTTCAGATCGGCACGCTTGACGTCGTCGGCACAGGTCTTGAAGCCCTTCTCGCCATCCTTGCTGAATTCGATCAGGTCGTTGAGGACGGAAATCACTTCTTTGTTGGTGTCGGTCATGGCACAGCTCCTTTTGCATGATTGAAGATGCAAGGGATATCGCAGGCTTCGTGCCAGCTCGGCCATTCACTAAAAACTGATATTTATCAACAAGTTATAAAAAATCGATCAATCTGTATGCTCGCTTTCTGCATGAACTGTCCTTTGGCCTTCATGCAGATTGCCTGTATCGTCCTGCCACTCGTCAGCCTTTTTCCTGCAAGCCCATCCGATGAAACCCGAAGCCCTCGAACTGCTGGTCACCCATGAAATGCCCTACGGCAAATACAAGGGTCGACTGATCGCCGACCTGCCCGGCCCCTACCTCAACTGGTTCGCCCGCCAGGGCTTTCCCAAAGGTGAACTGGGCGGCCTGCTGGCGCTGATGCACGAGGTCGACCACAACGGTCTGTCGGACCTGCTCGAACCGCTGCGCAAAAAACATCCCCGCCCCCGTCCCTGAACAAGCGAGCATGCCCATGACCCAGTTGCCTTCATCCGAGTCCTCCCTTCTGGCCCGCGATGAGGGCTACTGGCAGCGCATCGCCGCCAGGTACGACGTGGAGCCCGGGCCGATCAATCTCGAGTACGGCTACTTCGGGCGCATGACCCGCAGCGTCAGCCAGGCCTATCAAGGCCACATCGAGGCGATCAACCGCTGCAACTCGCTGCCGGTGCGCCAGCACTTCGAACAGATCGGCAGTGTGCAGATCCGCGATGCCGTGGCCGGACTGCTGCGGGTGCCGCCGCGCAGCGTGGCCATCACCCAGAGCGCCTCCGCCTCGTTGCAGGCGATCATCCGCAACTACAACCGCCTGCAACCCGGCGACGAATTGCTGATCAGCGACCTGGAATACGACAGCGTGCAGAACGCCATGGGCTGGCTGGCCCGCCAGCGCGGCCTGGAACTGATCAAGCTGGCGCTGCCGCACCCGGCCAGCTTCGACAACATCGTCGAAAGCTATCGCCAGGCCTTCGTGCGCAATCCACGCATTCGCCTGATGGCCCTGACCTATGTGAATCACCGCACGGGCCTGGTACTGCCGGTCGAGGCCATCGCCCGGGTGGCCCGCGAGCATGGCGTGGAAGTGATCCTCGACGGCGCCCACGCCCTCGGCCAGATCGACTTCGACCTGGAACAACTGGGCATCGAACTGGCCGGCTTCAACCTGCAGAAATGGATCGGCGCACCGCTGAGCCTCGGCGTGCTCTACATCGCCCCAGGCAAGATCGACGCGGTGGACGCGGACATGGGCGAGTTGCGTTATCCACAGGACGACATCCGCTCCCGCGCCCCTTACGGCACGCCGAACGTGCCGGCGTGGCTGACCCTGCCGACGGTGATCGACGAGCACCAGGCCATGGGCGGATCGGCGGTGAAGGGCGCGCGGTTGAACTACCTGCGTGATCTGTGGGCGAGGCCGGCGCGGGAGATCGACGGGATCGAGGTGCTGACCCCGGATGACCCACGGCTGTATTGCGGGATCACCTCGTTCCGCTTTACCCGGCATGCCGACCAGGTGGCGATGGCGCGGCGTCTGCTGGAGGAGTTCAACCTGTTCACCGTGGCCCGGGATGGCTCGGCGTGCGGGCCGTGCATCCGGGTGACGCCGGGGTTCGTGACTACGCCAGAAGAGGTCGGGTTGTTAGTCAAGGCTTTGGAGCAACTCGCCTGATTGTTTTGCCCTTCAGGGCCTCATCGCTGGCAAGCCAGCTCCCACAGTGATCGCGTGCGCCGCTAAACCTGTGGGAGCTGGCTTGCCAGCGATGAGGTCCTCAAATACAGCACAGCCCTCACCCCTTGACCGGCTGCACCGCCAACTCCACCACCTCGCTCTTCTTGATAAACGCATACACCACCCCGGTCAGCAGGCTGCCCGCGACGATCGCCAGCAGATACAGCAAGGCGTGGTTGATGGCATTGGGAATCAGCATGACGAACAGCCCGCCATGGGGCGCCATCAGCTTGCAGCCGAAGTACATCGACAGCGCCCCGGTCAGCGCGCCGCCGGCGATGCTGGCCGGGATCACCCGCAGCGGGTCCTTGGCGGCGAAGGGAATCGCGCCTTCGGAAATGAAGCACAAGCCCAGCACCAGTGCGGCCTTGCCCGCCTCGCGCTCGCTCTGGGCGAACTTGCGTCGGGCAAGGAAGCTGGCGATGCCCAAGCCGATCGGCGGCACCATACCGGCGGCCATGGTCGCCGCCATCGGCGCGTAGCTCTGCGACGCCAGCAAACCCACGGAAAACGCATAGGCCGCCTTGTTCACCGGCCCGCCGAGGTCGACGCACATCATCGTGCCGAGGACGATGCCGAGCAGGACAGCGTTGGTGGTACCCATGCTGTCGAGGAACTGGGTCAGCCCGGCGAGCAACCCGGCCACCGGCGTGCCCACCACGTAGATCATCACCAGGCCGGTGAACAGGCTGGCGAACAGCGGAATCAGCAGGATCGGCTTCAGCGCTTCCAGGCTGCTCGGCAGTTTCAGCCAGCGACTGATGGCCCGGGCACTGTAGCCGGCGAGAAAGCCGGCGATGATGCCGCCGATGAAACCGGCATTGAGGGAGCTGGCCAGCAGCCCGCCGATCATCCCCGGCGCCAGCCCCGGCCGGTCGGCGATGGACCAGGCGATGTAGCCCGCAAGCAGCGGCACCATCAGCTTGAAGGCCGCCTCGCCGCCGATCTGCATCAGCGCGGCGGGCAAGGTGCCCGGCTCCTTGAACGCCTCGATGCCGAAGACGAAGGACAAGGCGATCAGCAGACCACCCGCCACCACCATCGGCAGCATGAACGAGACACCGGTCAGCAGATGCTTGTAGACCCCGGTCTTCTCGCTGCGCGCCTCGCTCGGCTGGCTCGCCGCCGCGCTTTCCTCCCGTGCTTCGGCCAGTGCCTTGGTCAGGGTGGCCTTGGCCTGCTTAAGTGCCACACCGGTACCGCAGCGGTAGATGCGCTTGCCGGCGAAACGCTCGGTGGGCACCTCGATATCCGCAGCCAGCAGCACCACGTCGGCCTCGGCGATGGCCGCTGCGCTCAACGGATTGCGCGCGCCCACCGAACCCTGGGTTTCCACACTGAGTTGCAGGCCCATCTGCTGCGCCGCCTGTTGCAGCGCCTCGGCGGCCATGAAGGTGTGGGCAACGCCGGTCGGGCAGGCGGTGACGGCCACGATCCGGCTGCCCGACGCCGCGGCGACGGACGCAGCGGGGCGATGCTCGCTCGCCTGCTCCCGGGCCTGGCGCAGAAAGTTATCCACATCCCCCAGTGCCTCGGCGGGCGTGGCCTGGAACAGCTGCTTGCCGGCGAAACGCTGCAAGTCCAGCGCGGTACTGCTGACCACCAGCACCCAGTCGGCATCGGCGATGGCCGCAGGTGACAGTTGGCGCTCGGGGCGCGCCGGGTCGTGGATCTCCACGCAGGTGCTCCAGCCCAGGCGCTGCGCGGCGGCATCCAGCAGCCGCGCGCTGACCACGCTGGACACCTGGCCGTTGGGGCAGGCGGTGATGATCGCGAGTTTCATTGCTCACCCTCTTGTTCTGTGGCGGGGTTGCGGATGCGGACTTGTGTTTCGAAGCGCGCCAGTTGCGCGCGGTCGTTGATACCGAAGCCGATCTGGCTGACCGCCTGGGCGGCAATGGCGGTGGCACGGCGCAGGGTCTGCTCGGCAGCTTCATTGACCAGCAGGCCGTGGAGCATGCCGGCCAGCAGCGAATCGCCGGCACCGACGGTACTGGCCACCGTCACCTGGGGCGGCACGCCTTGCAGCACGCCGTCGGCACTGAACCAGTTGACGCCCTGCTCGCCCTGGGACACCACCACATGGGTGATGCCCTGGTCGAGCAGGCGTTGCGCGGCCTGGCGTTGCTGGGCGAAATCCGCCAGCGGCTGGCCGACGGCCTCGCCCAGTTCCTCGGTGTTCGGCTTGATCAGCCAGGGCGTGGCCCGCAAGCCGGCATCCAGGGCCGCACCGCTGCTGTCAAAGGCGACCTTCAGGCCCATGGCCTTGAGCCGCTCCAGCAACGCCTGCAACCACTCGGGGCTGACCCCGCGCGGCAGGCTGCCGGCCACCACCACCGCGTCATGCCCCGGTGCCAGTTGATCGAGGCGGCGCAGCAGCGCGTCGCGCGCGGCTTCGTCGACCTGCGGCCCCGGGCCGTTGATATCGGTGACCTGGCCACCGGCTTCGACCAGCTTGATATTGCTGCGGGTCTCGCCGGGCACGCGGATAAAGCCATCGACAAAACCGCGCTGCTGGATCAATGCCTCGAACGGGCCCAGGTTATCCATACCGAGGAAGCCGCTGACGCTCAGTTGATGCCCGAGGTCGGCGAGGACCTGGGCCACGTTCAGGCCCTTGCCGGCCGCGTGGCTGTGCTGCGCCGAAGCGCGGTTGACCGCGCCGGTGCGCAGGGCATCGAGGCTGACGGTGACGTCCAGCGCCGGGTTGAGGGTCAGGGTCAGAATCTTGGCCATCGTTACATCTCCACCAGTGCCCGCACCTCGGCGGCACTGCCCAGGGCCAGCGCCTGTCGCGCCAGGCCACGGGCCTGTTCAATACTCAGCGCGCGCACCTGTGCCTTGACTTCGGCAATGCTGCGCGCGGCCACGCTCAATTCATCCACTTCCAGCCCGAGCAGCACGGGCACCGCCTGGGGATCGGCGGCCAGTTCGCCGCACACGCCGACCCACTTGCCATGGGCATGGGCCGCGCGCACGGTCATGTCGATCAGGTTCAGCACCGCCGGGTGCAGGCCGTCGGCCTGGGCCGAGAGGCTCGGGTGGCCGCGGTCGATGGCCAGGGTGTACTGGGTCAGGTCGTTGGTGCCGACGCTGAAGAAGTCCACTTCCGCCGCCAAAACCGGGGCCAGCAGGGCCGCCGACGGCACCTCGATCATGATGCCGACCTGCAGGTCGCTGACCGGGATCTCCAGCAGCAGCCGGGCGACCATACGCCGCGCTTCGCGCCACTCCTCGACCTGGCCGACCATGGGGAACATGATCCGCAGCGGGCGATCGTCGGCAGCGCGCAGCAGGGCACGCAACTGGCTTTCCATGACCTGCGGGCGTTGCAGGGTCAGGCGGATGCCGCGCACGCCGAGGAAGGGGTTTTCTTCCTTGGCGATGGGCCAATAGGGCAGCGGCTTGTCGCCTCCGACGTCGAGGGTACGCACTACCAGCGGACGCCCGTCCAGGCCGTCGAGTACGCGGCGGTATTCGGCTTCCTGGGTGGCCTCGTCCGGCAATTGCGAGTGGGCCATGAAGATCAGTTCGGTGCGCAGCAGGCCAACACCTTCGGCCCCTTGCTCGACCACCGCAGCGATACCGCTGCTTTCACCGATATTGGCGCACACCTCGATGGCGTGGCCGTCATGGGTGACGGCAGGTTCGAGGCGGCGGGCCTGGGCGGCACGCAGGCGCTGTTCGCGCTGCTCGCGCTCGGCGAGGGCTTTTTCCAGTTGGTCGCTGGCCGGGGCAACCGTGACCCGACCACGTTGGCCATTCACCAGCAACGGCGTGCCGGGCTCGATCAGCAGCACCGAGTCACCAGCCCCGACCACCGCCGGAATGCCCAGCGCCCGGGCGACGATGGCGCTGTGCGCGGTGGCGCCACCACGGGCGGTGAGAATGCCGGCGACCCGTGCCGGATCGAGACGGGCGACATCGGATGGGCCGACTTCAGCCATCACCAGCACATAGGGTTGCTGCGGTTCAGGGGTTTCGGCGATGCCGCAGAGTTGCATCAGCACGCGGCGGCCAACGTCGCGCAGGTCCGCGGCGCGCTCGGCCAGCAGCGCGTCCTGCAAGGATTCCTGCTGCCGTGCTGCCAGGTCGATCACTGCCAGCCAGGCGGCCGGGGCGCTTTCGCCCTGGCGCAGGCGCAGTTCGACTTCCTCGGCCAGGCCAGGGTCGGCGAGCATTTCCTGATGGGTGACGAAGATCTCGCGGATGCTGCTGGCGTGGCTGCGCTGGATCAGTTCGTCGATATCGCTGCGCACTTGGGCCAGCGCATTATCCAGGCGCTGGCGTTCGTGGGCAGGAGACTCGCCGCGCAAGGGATAGTCGAACTCCTGCAAGCGCTGCACATGGGCCGGGCCGGCGGCGATACCGGGCGCGGCGGCCACGCCCTGGAGGGTCGATCCGGGCTGCGGAGCGACCTGGGCAACGGCGGTTTCAAGCGATTCCGCTGGCATAGGTGCCAAAGGGGTCAGCGGCTCGACCTCTTCGCCCAACCCGCCTTCGACTGCCGCCAACAGGGTCGGCAACGCATCGGCGATAGCCGGTTCGACACTGAACTCCAGCACCTGGCCGCGCCGGGCACCGAGGCCGAGCAGCTTGCTCAGGCTTTTCACCGATACCGGCGAGCCGACGCCGTCGACCAGGCGTACGCGGATTTCACCGGCATATTCCTTGGCCAGTTGCGCCAGCACCTTCGCCGGGCGGGCATGCAGACCGTGGGGGTTGGCCAGGGTAATGCGCGCGCTGGGCCAATCGCCCGGGACTTCTCCACCAAGCAACGCCAGCACCGCGCGCACATCGCTGGCGCGCAGCAAGTCCTGGGCGCGACCTTCGATCAGCAGGTTGCACAGGCGGTCGAGCAGCGGCGCCTGAGCCTCGCCCTGGGCCGCCAGGCAGAACACCCCGTTCAATGCCTGACCGAGATGGCGCAACGGCTGCTGCGGCGTGATGAAGGCCAGGCCCGGCTGGCGCACCGCCTGGTCGCTGGACACCAGCCACAGGCCCTCGCCCAGCGGCAACGGCTCGGCCTCATGCAGGTGACGGGCAAAGGCACGCTCCACGCACTCGGCGCGGCGCAGCAGACGCGCGCCCTGACAGAGCAGGTCGTCGTAATCGTCGGCGCTGACGCCAAGGGCAACGCTGCGTTCATCCAGCAGCAGTTCACGGGGGGCGCCCTGCAGCAGTTGCAACACCGCCTCGGCGCTGTCGGCACGGGCCAAGGCTTGGGACAGGTCGCCCTCGCCGAGGGCCCGGGTCAGTTGCTGGAGCAGGCGCAGGTGTTCGTCGGAACGAGCGGCGATGGCGATGGCCAGGTGGACGATCTGCCCGTCGCCCCAATCGACCCCGGCGGGAAACTGCATCAGGCGCACACCGGTGGCGAACACCTGGTCGCGGGTCTGCGGAGTGCCGTGGGGGATGGCGATGCCCTGGCCGAGGAAGGTCGAACCTTGCTGTTCACGGGCCTGCAAGCCGGCCAGATACCCCTCGGCCACCAGGCCGTCCTCGACCAGCCGGGCCGCCAGCAAGGTCAGGGCGGCAGACTTGTCCACAGCCTCTTGACCCATGGCAATCTGCGCCGTGGTGAATTCCAGCATTGTCCTCTCCTTTTGCAACGCCAGGGCGGCGCCGAGGTATTGTTGTGGTCACACAATCATAGGGCCAGTACTGGTCAGACCCATCGGCAAGCGTCCGGTGCGGCAGAAAAAACGCCTGCTGAAACGATTAACCTTAAAATGACGAGCACGTTACTCGATAACCTGCGAACAAAGAAGCCCCTTCCTGTCGGACAATTGCGACAATGGTCGCCTGCGCCGGCAGCACAGGATCGGCGACAATGACCGGTCGGGCCTCGCCGCCCGCCCCGGCATATAACAAGGAAAATCTGGTGAAACTCAGCGATATAGCCCGTCTGGCCGGCGTCTCCGTGACCACCGCCAGCTACGTCATCAACGGCAAGGCCGAGCAGCAACGCATCAGCAATGCGACTGTCGAGCGTGTCCGCGCTGTGGTCGAAGCCCATGGCTTCACCCCCAACCCGCAGGCTGCCGGCCTGCGCAGCCGACACACGAAGACCCTCGGCTTCATCCTTCCCGACCTGGAAAACCCCAGCTACGCGCGCATCGCCAAGCAGCTCGAACAGGGTGCGCGGGCGCGTGGCTACCAGCTGCTGATTGCCAGCAGCGACGACCAGCCGGACAGCGAGCGCCAGTTGCAGCAGCTGTTCCGCGCCCGGCGCTGCGATGCGCTGTTCGTCGCCAGTTGCCTGCCGCCCAGCGATGACAGCTACCGCGAACTGCAAGCCAAGGGCCTGCCGATCATCGCCCTCGACCGCAGCATGGATCCCAAGGTGTTCTGCTCGGTGATCAGCGACGACCAGCCGGCCAGCCTGGAACTGACCCGCAGCCTGCTGGACCTCAAGCCGGCCAATATCGCCCTGATCGGCGCCCGCTCCGAGCTCAGCGTCAGCCAGGCCCGTGCCAGCGGTTTCGACCAGGCCCTGCATGCCTTCGACGGCAAGGTCAGCCAGTACCAGGGCGACGCCTTCAGCCGTGAATGCGGGCGCGAGCTGATGAGCCAGTTGCTGGCCGACCAGGGCCGCCTGCCGGATGCCCTGGTGACCACCTCCTACGTGCTGCTGCAAGGGGTGTTCGACGTGCTCTCGACCCGTCCGGCGGACTCCCGTGCCCTGCACCTGGGCACCTTCGGCGATACCCAGTTGCTCGACTTCCTGCCGCTGCCGGTCAATGCCATGGCCCAGCAGCACGGCCTGATCGCCGAAACCGCGCTGCAACTGGCCCTCGCCGCCGTGGAGCAGAAGCAGTACCAGCCGGGCATCCACGCTGTGGCGCGGACCTTCAAGCAGCGGATCTTCAAGGGCTGACATGCGCCTGATCGACACCCACACCCACCTCGACTTCCCCGACTTTGACGCCGACCGCCGCGAACTCCTCGCCGCGGCCCGCGCCGGCGGGGTGGAGAAGATGGTGGTGCTGGGGGTGTACGAGGCCAACTGGCAGCGGGTGTGGGACCTGGTCAAGAGCGATCCCTCGCTGTACGCCGCGTTCGGCTTGCACCCGGTCTATCTTGACGATCATCGTCCCGAGCATCTGGCCGACCTGGGCGACTGGCTGAGCCGCTTGCACGGTGATCCGCAGTTGTGTGCAGTCGGCGAGTTCGGGCTGGACTACTACCTCGAAGCACTCGACCGCGAACGGCAGCAGGCGCTGTTCGAGGCGCAGTTGCGGTTGGCGGCAGATTTCGAGCTGCCGGCGCTGCTGCATGTGCGGCGCAGTCATGCGGCGGTGATCGCCACCCTCAAGCGTTTCAAGCTCAAGCGCGGCGGGATCATCCATGCCTTTGCCGGGAGCTACGAGGAAGCGCGGGAATACATCAGGCTGGGCTTTCACCTGGGCCTGGGCGGTGCCGCCACCTGGCCACAGGCGCTGCGGCTGCACAAGGTACTGCCGCGCCTGCCGCTGGAGTCAGTGGTACTGGAGACCGATGCGCCGGACATGGCGCCGGCGATGTTCCCGGGGGTGAGGAACAGCCCGGTGCATCTGCCGGAGATTGCCGGGGCGCTGGCGGCGGTCATGGGGATCGAGGTCGAGGTGCTGGCCGAGGCCACTACCCGGAATGCCTGCAGGTTATTTGGCTGGCAGTAAGGGCCTCATCGCTGGCAAGCCAGCTCCCACAGGGATAGCAAGGCTGGCTTGCCATCGATGAGGCACCCACAGGACTCAGACCCTGAACGCCCCGATCAACTGCTTCAACTCCATCACCTGGGCATTCAACTGCCGGCTGGCGTCCTCGGTCTGGTGCGCGCCCTGGGTGGTGTGCTCCGCCGCGCGGTTGATCTGCACGATGTTCTGGTCGATGTCATGGGCCACCGCCGTCTGCTGCTCCACCGCCGCGGCGATCTGCTGGTTCTGGTCGACGATCATGCCGATCGCGCCAAGGATGTTTTCCAGCGCCATTTGCACCTGCTGCGACTGATTCACCGTGCCCGCCGCCATCTGGTGACTGCTGTCCATCGCCCGCACCGCTGCCCCGACACCGTTCTGCAGGCGCGAAATCATTTCGTCGATCTCGCCGGTGGACTGCTGGGTGCGCTTGGCCAGGGTGCGCACTTCATCCGCCACCACCGCGAAGCCGCGCCCCTGCTCACCGGCGCGCGCCGCTTCGATGGCGGCGTTGAGGGCCAGCAGGTTGGTCTGCTCGGCAATGCTCTTGATCACTTCCAGCACCCGGCTGATGGCCTGGCTGTCGCTGACCAACTGGTTGATCACCGCCACCGACTGGTCGATCTCCTTGGCCAGCCCGGCGATGCTGCCCTGCTGCGACTCCACCAGGCCGCGGCCGGTCACGGTCTCCTGATTGACGCTGTGGGCGCTGCTCACCGCCGCCGCTGCGCTGCGCGCCACTTCCTGGGCGGTGGCCGACATCTGGTTCATCGCCGTGGCGACCTGCTCGATCTGCCCGCGCTGGCCGCTGACCGCCTGGTTGCTGCGCGATGACACCTGGTGCACCTGCTCGGCCTGGCGTTCTACCTCGGCGACGGTCTGCCCGACCTTTTCGATCAGGTCATGGATGCGCTTCACCGTGCCATTGAACATCTGCCCCAGCTCGCCCAGTTCGTCGCGGCTCTGCACCTCGTAGCTGACCGTCATATCGCCGCCCGCCACCTTGTCCATCACCACGCCGAGGCTGTTGAGGGTGTTGCGGGTCGAGGCATAGAAACCGCTATAGAGATAGACCACCAGCAGGAACACCGTGGCCAGGGCCACTACCAGCAGGATCATGTGACTGCGGTATTCGCCGAGGCGGTCTTGCAGTTGCTGGTCGAGGAAGGCCGTGGTGGCGTCGTTCAGTTCGTAGGTGCGGGCCATCAGGTCGCTGGTGCGCTGGTAGAACTGCGCCCAGGGGGCATCGAGGGTTTCCGCCACCACCACCTGGCTTTCGAACAGCTCCGAGGCCTGTTTCAGCGAGGCCTGGCTGGCGGCGGCCTGGGTGCCCAGACGGGCTTCGGCCTGGCGGTCGGCGGACAGCGCCTCCTGGAGCTTCATGCCGTAGTCGGCCGAGAGCTTTTCCAGCTGCAACAGCAGGTCTTCGAAACGGGTGCTGGCGGTGGAGTTGATAAAGCCCTGGGCCAGGGAATAGGAGCCCATGCTGCGACCTTCGCCAAGCGCCTGGGTGACCTGGGGGGTGACCGTGGTGAGCAGTTCGGTGAGCTGGCGCATGGCGCCGTCGACGTCCTGGCTCAGGCCGGACTGGCTGGCGACCAGGCGCGGCAGGTTCTGCGCCGGGGTTTGCAGCTTGTCGAACAGCGCCACCTGGGCCGGCAACGAGGATTCGTTCAGGGCGTTGCGCAGGGCGTCGAGCAGTTCGTCGCGCTTCTCGGCGAAGGCCTTGGCCAGGACTTCGTCGCCGGACGTCACCTGCAAGGCGGCGAGTTTTTCCTGTATCTGCTGGCCGAGGCTGGCCACCCGCGCCTCGATATCCTCGGCCTTGCCCGACTGGCCGACCACGGCATTGATCTGCACCAGGTTGCCGAGGGTTTCCAGGTCGTTGCGCGTACTCAAGGTGCCGCGCAACAGATCGAGGCTCTGCAGCTCGATGCGGGTGGCGTTGAATTTGGCGTAGGAATCACGGACCAGATAGAAGTTGGTCACCAGCATGGGCAGGAAGAACAGGACGCTGATCAGGCTGAACTTCATACCGAAGCTCAGGCGGTTCATCAGGGCGATAGCCGGACGCAACAGGCTCTTCACTGGTCGTCTCCTTCGAATTTCTTATTGTTGTCTGGCGCAATGGCAGTTAGCCATTGGCGACGCTCCTGCACCTGTATAGCGCATATCGAAGGAGGGCTTTGTAACTTAAGGTAAATGACTAGACAGTCATCTCCTGGCTCGCGGGCCTCATCGCTGGCAAGCCAGCTCCCACAGGGTTCTGGGTGTTCACAAAACCTGTGGGAGCTGGCTTGCCAGCGATGAGGCCCGCAAGGCCACTACAGAATTTCAGCCAAGCACGGTCCAAAGGGCAAAGAACGCATACCAGAGCACCGCCGAGCGCAGCAGCAACTCCCAGATCTTGTCCAGCCCGGCCAGCCCCTCCTCGCCCGCAGGCGCGGTGGCCGGCAATTCGGCGGCAGCATGCCCGGCAATGGTGATCAGGCGCGGCGCAGCGATATGCCAGTTGAGCAGTTCATGCAACATCACCCGGCTCACCGCGACGAAGTTGCCGACCAAGGCAAAACTCGCCGCCAGCACCCGCACCGGCGCCCAATCGAAGGCATGCCGCAGTTGCCGGGCCCGCTCCTGCACCGCAGGATTGCTCGCGTTATCAGCCGCCAGCGCCAGCAGCCGATAGGCCAGGGCCGCCGCCGGGCCCAACAGCACGTACCAGAAGATCACCGCGAAAAAGCTCTGGCAGGCATCCCACAGCAGATGCCCCTGGACCTTGTGCAACAGGCTTTGCTCGTCGTCGGCGATCACCTTCAGGTCGCGCTCGGCCACATGCACCGCCGCCTGCTCGTCACCGCGCCGCCAGGCATCGCGAAACGGTCCGAGCGCGGCCTTCACGTCGCCGCGCCCGAGGCTGTAGATCAACACCAGCACATGCACCGGCAAGGCCAGCAAACCATAGGCCACCGGGTCCAGCACATGCAGGAGCAAGGCCACCAGGGCCACCGGGCATAGCACCACGATCGCCAGCACCCACCAGGGCTGGACCTTGCCGTTGCGCTCCAGGCGCGCCAGTTCGGCAAGGAAGAAACCGTCACGTTGCAGGCGACTGCGCAGGGCCGAGAACTTCTCGATCCAGAGCACCAGCAACAACACCAGGAAAGTCATCGATCAGTTCTCCTGTTCCTGAACAAGGGTCGAGCGGTAGCGCGCCCAGTCGAACGCCGGGCCGGGATCGGTCTTGCGCCCGGGGGCGATATCGCTGTGGCCACAGATCCGCTCGCCGTCGAGGGCCGGCCAGGCCGCGCGCAATTGCCGGGTCAGGCACTCCAGCGCCTGGTATTGGGCATCGCTGTAGGGCAGCTCGTCGGTGCCTTCCAGTTCGATGCCGATGGAAAAGTCGTTGCAGCCCTCACGCTCGCCAAAGCGCGAGATCCCGGCATGCCAGGCGCGATCGAGGCAAGAGACGAACTGGGTGACCTGGCCGTCGCGCTCGATCAAAAAGTGCGCCGAGACCCGCAGGTCCTTGATGGTTTCGAAGAAGGGGTGCTCGGCAGGATCGAGGCGGTTCTGGAAGAACGCCTGGACCTTGCCGGTGGCGAATTGCGCGGGCGGCAGGCTGATATTGTGGATCACCAGCAGGGCGATGGCCTCGCCATCGGGGCGCGCGTTGAAATTGGGGGAAGGGCAATGGGTGACGCCAGCGAACCAGCCTGTAGTGCGATCCAGCTGCATAGAAAGTCCGTAAAAACGAGGGCACCGCAGCAGTATGCCCCGAGCCACCCCGCTCTGTATCGTTAAAAAGTGTGCAGGATCAGTGGCTATCACAACGCAGTTGGCTGACCACCGAGTCCAGGGCGCGATCGAACAGCAGGCTGTCGTCGAGCAGACTTACATCGCCCCGTTGCAGCGCTGCGGCCAGGCCCATCTCGGTCCATTCGCGGACCTTCATGCCGCTGCGGTTGACGAACACATAGCGGTCGCTGTCGTCGAACAGGGCGATCAGCTTGCAGCGCAGGGTTTCGTCGTCCTCGTGCAGCTCGATCCAGGCACCGGGTTGCAGGCGGCGCACGCTGAGCAGCTCGGGGTCGTCCTCGGCCAAGTGCTGGCCACCGTCGTACAGCGGCCAGTCTTCGGGGCCCTGAAGGATGATTTCATCGCGTACCAGCACCCGCTCGGTACCGGGCTGCGCGTCACCCTGCCCGCGCGACGGGTCGAAGGCGCCGAGGTGCAGCAGCTCCAGCGAGGCAAAGAATTCACTGGTGGCGAACGGATCGAACACCGCACCGCCCAGGCCCTCACGCAAGGCCTTGAGCAGCCCGGGCACCCGCGCCAGCAGCAGTTGCCGGTCTTCCGGCTGCTCCAGCGGCCCGACGCTCCACAGCAGTTCGTCCATGGTCAGCAGCGCATCGCGCCACGGCGCCGAGTCCTCGCCATGCTTGAGCCAGGCCAGCAGCAGGACCTGGCTCCAGGCATCTTCCAGCACGCGCACCACGCTGCGCGGCAACTGCTTGCCCTGCAGCCGGCAGTTGAGCTCGTGCTGCACCCGAGCGCGGCCGTGCTCGGTTCGTGCCCGGCCCTCCTCGGCGTCGCGGGTACGTTGCTCCAGCAACTCGGTGCGGCGCCGTTCGTCATTATTGAAGGCGAGGAAATCGTTGAGCAGCTCGGCGAAGATCGCCGGGTCGTCGTTGAAATCATCAAGCAGACGCTGCACCAGACGGTCCACGTGCTGGTAGAGGTTGTCGCGCTGGTGGTCGTCGCGCTTGTCCCAGCCCATGGCCGCAGACGCCACTTCATTGAGCAGCCGTCGTGCCGGGTGGGTGGCGCGGCTGAACAGGCGCTTGTCGAGCAGGGCCACCTTGAGCGTAGGGATCTGCAGGCGGCCGATCAGCACACGCAAGGAATGCGGCAGGTTGCGATCGCCGAGGATGAAGTCGAAGAGCATGGCGATCAGGTTGATCACGTCCTCGTCGCCCGCGTCGAGGCGCCGACCGCTGCCGCTTTGTACGCTGAGGCGGGTCAACAGTTGTTCGAGGTGGTGACGCAGGTCGAAGTCTTCGTGGGCGAGCTCCGCCGGCACATACTGTTGCAGGTGGGTTAGCAGACGCAGCAGGTCGCGGGTGCTGATCGGCCGCAGCGGACCGCCACCGAGGCGCGGAGCAAGGCGCCCGCGCACCGGACGCAACAGTGATTGCAGGGAAGAAAACACGGCCTGGGTGGCGGCATCCACCTCTTCGGCATCGACGCTGTCGTCCGCTTCATTGGCCGGCTCGCGGGTCTCCACCACGGCACGGTCCTGGGCACGACGCCGCGGTGGCGCCTTCAGTTCGGGGAGAACGCCGCTGGCCACCAGCACCTGGTTGGCTTCGCTGTACAACTGGTCGGCTTCGCGCAGGACATAGCGCTCGAACAGGGTCAGCAGCACCAGCTTGACCTTGATCCCCACACCCAGGCTACGCCCGGCGCGCAGGAAGTATTCGCACAACAGGGTCGGCCCCAGCGGGTTGTTGCGGTCGTCGAGGGGCTGTTGCAGCAGGCTGTTGAGGCGCTGGGTCAGTTGCCCGAGGGCGAAGCCGTCGCGGCTGAGCACCCGGGCAACCATGCCATCCACCGCCACGGCACGCTCCAGCTCGTCGCTGGCCAGCAGGCTCAGGCTGTCGTGAATCGGAGCACGGGCCGGCAGCGCGGCCAGCGGGTCGCCATGGCCGACCTCCATGAACGCCGCGTAGAAACTGTCGAGAAACCCGCGCTCGATGCTCTTGCGCTTGTGGCGCAGGTCGCGCATGGCCTCGAACAGTAGATTACGCTCCTTGTTGCCAGCGGCCTTGTCGGCCATTTCGAAAAGCGTGTCGTCGGCGTTGTCGAACAGTACCTGGAGCGACTGGCGCAGTTGCAGCGCCGCCTTGTCCCTTACATGCAGGAGCGCAACCGGCAGACGAGCGAAGGACGCCGGCGAAGCCTGGCTGGCGACGCTGCGAAAGGGCAGCACCTTCCCGTCTTTTTGCATCCCGGTCTCCTTGCAGGGGGGCTATTTCGAAATCGTCAAAAGCATGACGTCAAATATAGGTCGCGCATTATCTTGAAATTATTTCCTGTTGACCAGAGCCGCCATGCGCGCAACTCCAGCCTCGGGTAGACCGCCTTTCCGGGTAAAACGCTCAACTTTCCCGACCAAAGGCACGCGCTAGACGCAATGCCCGGTGGCTGCTGCGCGCACGCCCCGGCCTGCCCTATAATCCCGCCCACTTTGCTTGTGGAGCTCGTCATGCCGAACCTACGCCTCGCCGATCTGACCGCCGAAATCGAAGCCAACGTGCGCCGTGCGTTGCTGGAGGATGTCGGCAGCGGCGATATCACCGCCCAACTGATCCCCGCCGAACGCCTGGCCAAGGCCACCATCATTACCCGCGAGGATTGCGTGATCGCCGGTACGGCGTGGGTCGACGCGGTGTTTCGTCAACTCGATCCGCGGGTGGCGGTGCACTGGCAGGTACAGGACGGCCAACGTGCGCTAGCCAACCAGGCGCTGTTCCATCTGGAAGGCCCGGCCCGCTCGCTGCTGACCGGCGAGCGCAGTGCGCTGAACTTCCTGCAGATGCTCTCCGGCGTGGCGACCCACGCGCAGTCCCTGGCCGACAAGGTCGCCGACACCCAGGTGCGCCTGCTCGACACCCGCAAGACCCTGCCCGGCCTGCGCCTGGCGCAGAAGTACGCGGTGACCTGCGGCGGTTGCCATAACCACCGCATCGGTCTGTTCGATGCCTTCCTGATCAAGGAAAACCACATCGCCGCCTGTGGCGGTGTCGCCGAAGCCATCGGCGCGGCGCGGCGCATCGCACCGGGCAAGCCGGTGGAGATCGAAGTGGAAAGCCTGGAAGAACTGCAACAGGCGCTGAATGGCGGCGCCGACATCATCATGCTCGACGAACTGAGCCTGGATGAAATGCGCGAAGCGGTGCGCCTTACCGCCGGCCGGGCCAAGCTGGAGGCCAGTGGCGGCATCAATGAAAGCACCCTGCGGGTGATCGCCGAGACCGGCGTGGACTACATCTCCATCGGTGCGATGACCAAGGATGTGAAGGCGGTCGACCTGTCGATGCGCTTGAGCCTCTGACCGTTCCAGAAGCGACACTGCTCCCCTGTGGGAGCTGGCTTGCCAGCGATTACGTCGGTGAACTCAGCATCGTAATCGCTGGCAAGCCAGCTCCCACAAGGTCTGTGACCTCCCTTCCCAACTTCTATTCCCATGTCGCAATCGGCAAACCCCAAGCCGCAACCGGGTCAATCGCCCCGCCCTGCCTCGCGGTAAGGTAGCCCCGCCGGACCGCCTGAGCCGGCCCATAACGACACGCGTAGAGGCACGCCTCTTGAAGCGGCCGGTCGCTGCTTCGTCTCTGCCATCGATAAATCCCTCAACAAGAGCAGAGTATGTCGAGCCTGAACGACTCCCCTGGCGGACAACTGTCCACCGGTTTCAAGCCCCGTCACGTCACCATGCTGTCCATCGCCGGGATCATCGGCGCCGGACTCTTCGTCGGTTCCGGACACGCGATTGCCGCAGCCGGTCCCGCCGTGATCCTCGCCTACCTCGCCGCCGGCACCCTGGTGGTGCTGGTGATGCGCATGCTCGGCGAAATGGCCGTGGCCAACCCCGATACCGGCTCCTTTTCCACCTACGCCGAAAAAGCCATCGGCGGCTGGGCCGGCTTCACCATCGGCTGGCTGTACTGGTGGTTCTGGGTGCTGGTGGTGCCCATCGAAGCATTGGCGGCGGGCTATATCCTCAACCAGTGGTTTCCCGGCATCGACAGCTGGATCTACGCCCTGGTCTCGGTGGTGCTGCTGAGCATCACCAACCTGTTCGGCGTGGCCAAGTACGGCGAATTCGAATTCTGGTTCGCCCTGCTCAAGGTCACCGCGATCATCCTGTTCATCGGCTTCGGCGCCGCCGCCCTGACCGGCTGGGTGCCCAACCATGAAGGCGCCGGGCTGTTCAACGTGATGCGCGACCACGGCGGCTTCGCGCCCAACGGCATGACCGCCGTGGTCGGTGCCTTCATCACCATCATGTTCAGCTTTATCGGTACCGAGTCGGTGACCATCGCCGCCGCCGAATCCGGCGAGCCGTCGCGCAATATCGCCAAGGCGACCCGCTCGGTGATCTGGCGCATCGGCGTGTTCTACCTGCTGTCGATCATGGTGGTGATTTCCGTGGTGCCGTGGAGCGATCCGCAACTGGCCACGGTAGGTTCGTACCAGCGCGCGCTGGAATTGCTGCAGGTGCCCCACGCCAAGCTGATCGTCGACCTGGTGGTGCTGGTGGCGGTAACCAGTTGCATGAACTCGTCGATCTACATCGCCTCGCGCATGCTGTTTTCCCTGGCCCGTCGCGGCGATGCGCCGGCGGCGGCAGCCAGGACTTCGGGCAACGGCGTACCGCGCACGGCGGTGCTGGTCACCGCAGCGGTCGGCGCCTTCATTGCCGCGCTGAACCATTTCGCGCCGGCCAGCCTGTTCGACTTCCTGCTGTCCAGCTCGGGGGCCATCGCCTTGCTGGTGTACCTGGCCATCGCCATCTCGCAGCTGCGCATGCGCCGGCGGCACGGCGATAACCTCACCCTGAAGATGTGGCTGTTCCCGTGGCTGACCTATGGGGTGATCGTGTTTATCTCGGCGGCGCTGGCGGTACTGGTGGTCACGCCGGAACATCGCGCCGAAGCGACCAGTACGCTGATGCTGGCGATGGGCGTGTCGCTGGTGGGGATCGTTGTCTGTCGCAAGCGCGGCAAGGAAAGCGCGGCAGGACTTGAACGGGTGTATTGAAGACCCGCAGAAATGAAAAACCGCGAAGCCCCTTCAGGGACTTCGCGGTTTTTTCACATCAGACGATCAGAACGAGGCGTTCTGCAGACCGTCCAGGTAGCGCTCGACGTCCAGCGCTGCCATGCAGCCGGCACCGGCCGAGGTGATCGCCTGGCGGTAGACGTGGTCGGCCACGTCGCCGGCGGCGTACACGCCTTCGATGTTGGTGGCGGTAGCGTTGCCTTCACGACCACCGGCAACCACCATGTAGCCATCCTTCAGTTCCAGCTGGCCTTCGAACAGCGAGGTGTTCGGGGTGTGGCCGATGGCGATGAACACACCGTCGACCTTGATTTCGTCGAAGCTGCCATCGTTGTTCTTCAGGCGCGCACCGGTGACACCCATGTTGTCGCCCAGCACTTCGTCCAGGGTGGCGTTGAGCTTGAGCTCGATCTTGCCCTCGGCAACCCGGGCGTGCAGCTTGTCGATCAGGATCTTCTCGGCGCGGAAGGTTTCACGACGGTGGATCAGGGTCACCTTGCTGGCGATGTTGGCCAGGTACAGCGCTTCTTCAACGGCAGTGTTGCCACCGCCGACCACGGCAACCGGCTTGTTGCGGTAGAAGAAACCGTCGCAGGTGGCGCAGGCGGAAACGCCCTTGCCCATGAACGCCTCTTCCGACGGCAGGCCCAGGTAGCGGGCGCTGGCACCGGTGGCGATGATCAGTGCGTCGCAGGTGTAGGTGCCGCTGTCGCCCTTGAGGGTGAACGGCTTCTGCTGCAGGGCCACTTCATTGATGTGGTCGAAGACGATCTCGGTTTCGAAACGCTCGGCGTGTTCCTGCATGCGCTGCATCAGCGCCGGGCCGGTCAGGCCATGGGGGTCGCCCGGCCAGTTGTCGACTTCGGTGGTGGTGGTCAATTGGCCGCCAGCCTGCATGCCGGTGATCAGCAGCGGCTTGAGGTTGGCGCGGGCGGCATAGACAGCAGCGCTGTAACCAGCAGGGCCGGAGCCCAGGATGATGACGCGGGAATGACGTACTTCGGACATGACACGCTCCTGTCGGGCTGGCGCTGGATTGCCAGCACCCTATCGCCGGGACTATCGGCGGGAATAAAAAAGGACCTGCAAAGCCTTGGGGAAGGCCCGTTGCAGCAGGTCCTGAAAAACCGCTACAGCAAGGCCTCAAAGGCGTGTGGCGTTGTCCGCCAGGTTCTCGGCAGCGTCCAGGACATCGGTGTCCGGACCTGGTCGCCAGCCGGCGGGGCAGACTTCGCCATGTTGCGGGGCAAATTGCAAGGCCTGCCTGATGACTGCAATGCTCACGGGAACTCCTTGAAAACCTTGGCTTCGAAGGCGTTGAAAAGACTGTGCGCACTGTAGCGAGGGGCCAAAGATTAAGGAAATATCCTTAAACAATCCACCTTATAGACCGGCTCTATATAGCTCCGCACCCTCGCGGTGTTTGCCTATCGCCTATCCTCCCGGGGATTTGTTACACCCCGTTTCGCCGCCCCCGTGCGGCTTTCGTCGCGCCGACAAACTCGGTAAGGTCGGCGCGTTTTCCACCCCGGAGCCCTCTATGCAAGCCCCTGTCCTGTCCGGCCCGCAATACCTGCGCGAAGGCCTGAAGCTGATCCTCAGCCCTGGCCTGCGCCTGTTCGTGCTGCTGCCCCTGGCAATCAACCTGCTGCTGTTCGTCGGCCTCATCTACCTGGCCGGACACCAGTTCGCCCTGTGGGTCGATGCGCTGATGCCGACCCTGCCCAGCTGGCTGAGCTTCCTCACCTACATCCTCTGGCCGCTGTTCGTGGTGCTGGTGGCGTTGATGGTGTTCTTCACCTTCACCCTGCTGGCCAACATCATCGCCGCGCCATTCAATGGCTTCCTGGCGGAAAAGGTCGAAGTGGTGGTGCGTGGCAAGGATGACTTCCCGCCCTTCAGCTGGGGCGAGCTGGTGGCCATGGTGCCGCGTACCTTTGGCCGCGAGATGCGCAAGCTGGGCTACTTCGTGCCCCGCGCCCTGGGGCTGTTCATCCTCTCGCTGATCCCGGTGGTGAACATCATCGCCGCGCCGCTGTGGCTGCTGTTCGGTATCTGGATGATGGCCATCCAGTACATCGACTACCCGGCGGACAACAACAAGATGAGCTGGCAGGACATGCTCGCCTGGCTGCGGCAGAAGCGCTGGCAGTCGCTGGGTTTCGGTGGCATCACCTATGCGGCATTGCTGGTGCCGTTCGTGAATATCCTGATGATGCCGGCGGCGGTGGCCGGTGCCACGGTGTTCTGGGTGCGCGAGCATGACGGGCGCTGAAACCCGCCCCTACCAACGCAACAGGCGCGGCCCCAGGGCCGCGCCAAGCAAGGTGGGCAGGAGCATGCCCAGCAGATACCAGACACCCCAGAACGGAATGCCCATCTCCGGGCAATGCAGGCAGTAGGCGAGCGTTGCAATGGCGCCAGCCAGCAGCCCCCCCGCAGCCCCGGCCTGACGCAGGCGGGTCGGCGCCAGGCTACGCAGGGCGCGGAAAATCGCGATGAACACCGGGATCGACAGCAGGCTGATATTCAACGCACAGGTGCGCCAGGTACGGCCGAAAATCAGCTCGGCGCGGGCTTCCGGTGCGGCCCCGGCCAGGCTCAGCGCCGCCCCCAGCCAGACCAGCAGCAACGGCAGCCCCAGCAAAACCCAGACCGCCCCTCCCGGCACGCCCGGCCGGGCCAGCCGCTGGTTCAGCCACAGGGCCAGCAGCGCCAGGCTGCCCGGCAACGCCACCTTGGCCCAGAACAGCGGCGTGCGCGCCACCTCGGCCAGGTCACTGCGCACGCCATACAGGCTCATCACCAGCAGCAGTGCGACAAGCCCCCCCGCGAGCAGGGCAACGCCCATTCGCCGGGCCAGTGCATGACGTTCCACCGGCCCTTCGCCGCTGGCGAGCAGATCGAGCAGTTCATCGGTTTTCATCGTTGCCTTTACCTCGAATGATGCCCGCAAGCGCCTTCAGCCCGCGGTGAATACCCACCTTGACCGCCGAAATGGACAACCCGGTCAGGCGCGCCGTTTCTTCCACCGACAGCCCCTCGACCTTGACGTGGACGATGGGCAGGCGCTGGCGATCCGGCAGTTGCTCCAGCAATTTACCCAGGTCGCGACTGGCCTGTACGGCCTCATCGTCGCCATGGCCAAACAGCTCGTCTTCGTCGTCCAGCGGATCATGCAGCGCATCGCGACGGGCGAAGGCGCGGAAATGATCGGCCAGCTTGTAGCGGGCGATGGCCTGCACCCAAGCGGTCAACGGCTGGTCGGCGTGGTAGGTGTGGCGAACATTGTGCACCGCCAGCAGCACCTCCTGCAGCAGGTCCTCGATCTCCTCCGGCCGCGCAGCCAGCCGGCGACGCAAGAAGCCGCGCAAGTGCAGCGCCAGCGCGGCGAGGAATTCACGGTACGCCCCGGCATCGCCTGCCATGCCACGCAGCAGCAGGTCACGCAATTGCGCTTCACGCCCGTTGAGTGAGTCCTGAGAACTAGTTCGTTGCATCGACCGCCCTGGTTACAGCCCTGTTGAAATTTCCTGATCGTCGTCCCGTTATCCATGACTGTAGGACGCGGGTGCGGCATTACCTTAGGAGGCTGCCAGACAATTCTCAAAAAAAATTTTTCCCATGCTGTAACCGTTTCCCGGAAGCCAGCGAACTACTCCACGAGCCACCGGTAGATCACCGGAGCCATCCAACCCGTGGAGACCGCATCATGAAAAACCTCACCCTCGCTACCGCCGCCCTCGCCCTCGCCGCTCTGGCCGGCACTGCAATGGCCGATGACATGAAAACCCAGGCCACCCAGGGCGCAGCCATGGAGAAGTGCTACGGCGTCGCCATGGCCGGCAAGAACGACTGCAAGGCCGGTGCCGGAACGACCTGCGCCGGCACCTCGAAAATGGACTACCAGGGCAACGCCTGGAAGAACGTTCCGGCCGGCACCTGCACCTCGATCAAGACGCCCAACGGCATGGGCTCGCTGACTCCGCTGAAATCCTGACCCGGAGTGCCGACCATGCAACCCAGCAACCGAATCGGCGCCGGGCTCGGGCTCAAGGCGGAGCATTACGCCGACGCCCTGGCCTGCGACGCCGAGGGCCTGTGGTACGAGGTCCATCCGGAGAACTACATGGTCGGCGGCCCTCGCCGGGCCTGGCTGCAGCGGATCGGCGAACGCCATCCGCTGTCGCTGCACGGTGTCTCGCTGTCACTGGCGGCGGATGCGCATCCCGATGAAGAGCATCTGCGCCGCCTCCGCAAACTGGTGGATCAGCTCGATCCGGTGCTGGTTTCCGAGCACCTGGCCTGGTCGGCCTGGCGCGGCAGCTACCATCCGGACCTGCTGCCCTTTCCACGAACCGACGAGGCCCTGGCCCGCATCACCGACAACATCCTGCGTACCCAGGACGCACTGGGCCGGCAGATCGCAATAGAGAACCCCAGCCATTACCTGCGTCTGGACGGACATGACTGGGACGAAACCGATTTCCTCGTCGAACTGGCCAGACGCACCGACTGCAAACTCCTGGTGGACGTCAACAACGTCCACGTCAGCGCCCACAATCTGGGCTACGACGCCAATGCCTGGCTGGAGCGGATACCCGCCGCGCTGGTCGCGGAAATCCACCTGGCCGGCTTCAGTCACGACGAGGCGAGTCCGCTGCTCATCGACTCCCATGCCGCGGCCGTCGCCGAACCGGTCTGGACGCTCTACCGACAACTGATCCAGCGCATCGGTGCGCGCCCGACCCTGATCGAGCGCGATGACGCACTTCCCGCGTTCAACGAATTGCTCGATGAACGTGAAAGAGCCCAATCACTGCTGGACCGGGCGGAGAACCTGTCATGAAGCTCGCACAATTCCAGGACGCCTTCGTCGAAGCCCTGTACCAGCGCCCTGCCCCAGCACTGCTCGACCTGACCACGCAACCGGCCTTCGCCGTCTACCGCAACACCGTACTCAAGGGCTGTGTCGACGCGCTGTGCGCCAACTTCCCCAGCGTCGAGCGCCTGGTAGGGACGCCCTGGATGCGCGCGGCAGCCAGCGACTACGCATTGCGCTCACCACCCGACGATGGCCGCCTGGTGCATTACGGCGCCGCCTTCCCGGACTATCTCGGTGCCCTGGTCAACCTCGCCGAACTCCCTTGGCTGGCCGATGTTGCCCGTCTCGATCACGACTGGCTGACGGCCTTCTCTGCCATTGATGACCCCGCTCTGGAGCTGGCCTCGCTGGCCGGCATCACCCCCGGCGACCTCGCCAACCTGAACCTGACGCCACGTCGCCCGGTGCGCTGGCGCTGGTGCGCAGCGCACCCGGTCTACAGCCTCTGGCATTACAACCGCGAGGGCCTGGACTGGCACGATCAGATCCCGTGGCACGGCGAAGGCGCACTGCTGGTCGGCAGCGCAGCAGGTGTCAGCCATCAGGCCCTGGAACACGCGGGCTGTGTCTTTCTCGATGCCTGTGCCGCCGGCCACAGCCTCGACCGGGCGTCGGCCCAGGCCCTGGATATCCAGCCCGACCTCGACTTCACCGATCTGCTCGGGCGCCTGTTGCGCGCCGGAGTGTTCCGCCCGCTTGACCTCGATTGAAGGAGCCCGTCATGGCCATTACCCAAGCAGCCCCGCATTGCCCCCACTCACGTTACAACCGCCTTGCCGAAGCGGCACAGCGCCTGCTCGGCGACTCCCTGCTGAGCCTGGTCGCGCGTTTCGGCATCGCCGGGGTGTTCTTCATGTCCGGACGGACCAAGGTCGAAGGCCTGCTGACCCTGACCCCGAGTACCTTCGAGCTGTTTCGCAGCGAATACATGCTGCCGCTGATCTCACCGCACCTGGCCGCCTATCTGGCGACCTACGCCGAGCATCTGTTTCCGCTGCTGCTGGTACTGGGCCTGTTCACCCGCGCTGCGGCGCTGGCGCTGCTGGGCATGACCCTGGTGATCCAGACCTTCGTCTACCCGGATGCCTGGCCGACCCATCTGACCTGGGCGGGGCTGCTGTTGCTGCTGATCGCGAAGGGGGGAGGCAAGTGGTCGCTGGATGGTTTGCTGCGGATTCGTTGATGAAAATGGCCGACGCCTTGCGCGTCGGCCATTGTTTTTGCCGAAGTAGGGTATGACCGACCGAAGACCCCGACCGATCCTTATTTCAACTGATTGGAAAACTGCCCAACCGCATTCACCACCTTCTGCGCCCCATCCTGGATCTCGGTGATCACCGTCCCCGTCTGCCCCGCCAGCTCCAGGCCCTGTTCGGCCTGACGCTTGCTGCTGTCGATGATGTCCACCGCCGCCTTGGCCAGCGCTTCGTTCTGCTGCACCACCCGGGCGATTTCCTCGGTGGCGGTGCTGGTGCGCGAGGCCAGTTGCCGCACTTCGTCGGCGACCACGGCAAAGCCACGGCCCTGCTCACCGGCACGGGCCGCCTCGATGGCGGCGTTGAGCGCCAGCAGGTTGGTCTGCCCGGCGATGTCGCTGATGGTCTTGATGATCGAGCCGATCACCTGGGATTGCTTGTCCAGCGCCTGGATGCCGTTGGCCGCGTCCTGCATGTAGGTTTCCAGGCCGCGCATGACGTCGACGGTCTGGGTCACGACTTCAGTGGCACGACGTGCGCTGGTGTCGGTAGCCAGGGAGTTGGTGTAGGCAATGTCGGCGGCCTGGGCCACGGCATTTTCCTGGTTGACCTGGTCGGTGATCACGGTGGCGAACTTGACCACTTTGTAGAGCACGTCATGGGCATCGATGATCGGGTTGTACGAGGCTTCCAGCCACACGGTACGACCATGGGCATCGATGCGCTTGAAGCGCTCGGCAACGAATTCGCCACGGCGCAGTTTTTCCCAGAACGCATGGTACTCGGCGGAGTTGTACTCCTCCGGCTCGCAGAACATGCGGTGATGCTTGCCGCGAACCTGTTCCAGGCTGTAGCCCATGGTGCGCAGGAAACGGTCGTTGGCCGACAGCACTTCGCCATTGAGGTTGAACTCGATCACGGCGGTGGAACGCATCAGCGCCTTGATCAGGCTTTCATGCTCGCGCGAGGTCTCGATGGTCCGGGTCAGGTCGCTGGAGTGCATGGTGAAATACTTGATGCGCCCGCTGCCGTCCTTGACCGGTTGCAGGATCGAACGCAGCCAGGCTTCTTCGCCATTGCCCCGCAGCAAGCGGAACGCGCCGTTGAGGTGCTCGCCGCGAGCGATGGCCTGTTTCATGCGCTGGTAGAAATCCAGCGGCTTGACGTGGGCCGGGACGATCTCCTCGATATGCCGGCCGACCAGTTGCGAACTGCTGTAAGCCATCTCCCGTTCGAAATTGCCGTTCGCTGCTTCGATGCGCCCGCTAGGGTCCAGTTGCAGGACCAGCATCTCGCTGTCCAGGCTGTCCTTGACCTGCTCCAGGCTCAGCAGTTTTTCACGCAGTTCTTCGTTTTCTTTCTTCAGTTTGCTGTTGAACATCACCGCTCTCCTGGAGCGCTATCGACATCTGGGAATGCCTACTGCATCGGCTGGCGGGTCAGCATTCTTGAGCGGCACGGAAGGATTATTTCGCCCCCGGAAAACGTCGGTTATCGGGCGTCACGGATATGTCACCCAAACGTCATCCGTGCGCCATTTACCCTGCCGAGACTGGGCACCATGACGACACTCCCGCTGCACATCACCCTCATCAGTGAAACCTTCCCACCGGAAATCAACGGCGTGGCCAATACCCTTGGCCGCCTCAGCGACGGCCTGCGCCAGCGCGGCCATCGGGTAGAACTGGTGCGACCGCGGCAGAGCGACGATCCCCCCGGGCAGCTCGATGCCGACCAGTTGCTCTGCCGTGGCTGGCCGCTGCCGGGCTACCCGGGCCTGCAGTGGGGCCAGGTGTCGATGCACAAGCTTCTACGGCGCTGGCGCCGCGACCGTCCGGACGTGCTCTACATCGCCACCGAAGGCCCGCTCGGCCTGAGCGCCCTGCGCGCTGCGCGGCGCCTGGGGATTACCGTGGTCAGCGGCTTTCACACCAACTTCCAGCAGTACTCCAACCAGTACGGCCTCGGCCTGCTGGCGCGGGCGCTGACCAACTATCTGCGCTGGTTCCATCACCGCACCCACAGCACCCTGGTGCCCAGCCCAAGCCAGCGCCTGTCCCTGGAGCGGCGCGGTTTCGAGCGCCTGGCCCTGCTCTCCCGCGGGGTGGACAGCGGTCTGTTCAACCCGGCCAGACGCAACCCGGCGCTGCGCGAACAGTGGGGCCTGGGCCACGACGATATCGCCCTGCTCTACGTCGGCCGACTGGCTGCGGAAAAGAACCTGGGCATGCTCGGACGCACCCTGGAAGAGCTGCAAGGCAAGTACCCGAAGCGGCGCATCCGCCTGGTGATCGTCGGCGACGGCCCGCAATGGGCGGCGTTGCAGGAACAATTGCCGGACGCCATTTTCTGCGGTCCGCAACGTGGCGAGCGGCTGGCCGAACACTACGCCAGCGGCGATATCTTCCTCTTCCCGAGCCTGACCGAAACCTTCGGCAACGTGGTGCTGGAAGCCCTGGCTTCGGGCCTGGGGGTAGTCGCCTACGACGAAGCCGCAGCGGCCCAGCACATTCGCCACGGACACAATGGCGCGCTGGCCATGCCCGGCGATGCCACGGCCTTTATCGATGCCGCCTGCTGGTTGCTGGAAGACAGCGAGACCCTGCGCCGGGTGCGCCTGAATGCCCGCCAGCACGCCAGCCGCCAGGGCTGGCCGGCGATTGTCGAGCAGTTCGAGGAACATCTGCGCAACGCCTGCGAACCGCTGCGTGCCAGGCCGATCGACAAAGACCGACCCGGCTTGCTGGTCAAACCAGGCTCGTCAGCGCCTCACGGCTGAACGGCAGGATCTCGCCTTCACGTCCGTCGCGCACCTTGGCCGCCCACTGTGGATCGACCAGCAGCGCACGCCCGACCGCCACCAGATCGAACTCCTCGGCATTCAGTCGTTGCAGCAGGTTTTCCAGGCTGGCCGGCTGCGCCACCTTGTCGGTGTCGACCATGAACTGGAGGAACTCGCCATCCAGGCCGACGCTACCCACGGTGATGGTCGGCTTGCCGGTGAGCTGGCGGGTCCAGCCGGCCAGGTTGAGCGACGAGCCTTCGAACTCCGGCTCCCAGAAACGCCGGGTCGAGCAGTGGAAGATATCCACACCGGCATCGGACAGCGGCTTGAGGAAGTCGCCCAGGGCTTCCGGGGTGGTGACCAGGCGTGCGCTGTAGTCCTGCTGTTTCCATTGGGAGAAGCGGAAGATGATCGGGAAGTCCGGGCCAACCGCCGCGCGCACGGCCTGGATCAGTTCGATGGCGAAGCGCGAGCGGCCGGCCAGGTCGCCGCCGTACTCGTCGTCGCGACGGTTGCTGGCTTCCCAGAAGAACTGGTCGATCAGGTAGCCATGGGCGCCGTGGATCTCCACGCCGTCCATACCGATGGCCTGGGCATCCCGCGCGGCCTGGGCGAAGGCGGCGATAACCTCCTGGATATCCTCGCGGGTCATGCCATGGATCACCACCTCGCCATCCTTGAGCTTCTCGCTCGGGCCGTAGCCCGGCACGCTGGCATCCGGCTCGGTGCCGAGGCGACGCACCGCGCCGACATGCCACAACTGCGGAACGATGCGGCCACCCTCGGCATGCACCGCATCAACCACCTTCTTCCACCCGGCCAGGGCGTCTTCGCCGTAGAAGCGCGGGACGTTGGGATAACCGTTGGCCGCCTTGTGGCCGACGGTAGTGCCCTCGGTGACGATCAGGCCGACCCCGGCGGCGGCGCGACGGCGGTAGTACTCGACCACCTTGGCGTGGGGCACGCCGCCGGGGCAGAAGGTCCGGGTCATCGGCGCCATGACCACGCGGGTCGGCAGCTCCAGGGCGCCCAGTTGGAAGGGTGTGAACAATGCGGTGGCGGACATGTGGCGCTCCTTGGGATGAAAGGCGCCTGAGCATAGGATGGGTGAGGTGGAGGGACGAGTACTATTGATCTGGGTGATTTGAGAGCAAAGATTTTGTGTTGCTCTCTTGGCCCTCATCGCCGGCAACGCCGGCTCCCACCTGTGGGAGCCGGCGTTGCCGGCGATGAGGCCCGAAAGGCCGACAGAGAACTCAGCCCAAGGCCTTCTCGATCGCCTGCACCACTGTTGGGTCATCCGGCGCAGTCCGTGGCGAGAAGCGCGCCAGCACCCGCCCGTCCTTGCCGACCAGGAACTTCTCGAAATTCCAGGTGATATCCCCCGGAAACTCCGCGCCCTCGCCGGCCAGCAAACGATACAGCGGATGCCGGTGCGCGCCGTTGACCTCCAGCTTGCCACCCAGCGGAAAGCTCACCCCGTAGTTGAGGCTGCAGAACTCGGCAATTTCCGCCTCGCTGCCCGGCTCCTGCCCGGCGAACTGGTTGCACGGCAACCCCAGCACGCTGAAACCCTTGCCCTTGTATTGCTGATACAGATTTTCCAGCGCCGCGTACTGCGGCGTCAGGCCGCATTTGGAAGCGACATTGACCACCAGCACCACCTGGCCCTTGAACGGTGCCAGCGACAACTCCTGGCCGTTCAACGCTTGCAGTTTCAGGTCGTGAAATGCACTCATGACGTACTCCCCTCTACGACGGATCCCGGTTATCCGGCGGGCGGCCACGAAAGCGGCCCACTAAAAAGGCGCCTGGCCTGCCGCATGCGCCCTTGCGGGACTGCACGACGGAAGGACAAGGCGCCTTCGCGACTCTCTGAGCTTAGCGCAGAAAATCAGTGGTGATGGCCACCTTCGCCATGGACGTGGCCATGGGCGATTTCTTCTTCGCTGGCGTCACGCACGTTGACGACCTTGACCTTGAAGTTCAGGCGCTGGCCAGCCAGTGGGTGGTTGCCGTCGACGGTGACGTCGTCGCCGTCAAGGTCACGGATGGTGACGATCTGCATCTGGCCGTCCGGCGCCGAAGCGTGGAACTGCATGCCGACTTCCAGTTGGTCGACGCCTTCGAACATGCTGCGGTTCAGGGTGCTGACCAGCTCGGCCAGGTATTCGCCGTAGGCGTCTTCCGGCTCGATGGTGACGTCCAGCTCGTCGCCAGCGCCTTTGCCTTCCAGAGCCTTTTCCAGACCCGGGATGATGTTGGCGGCGCCGTGCAGGTACACCAGCGGCGCGCCGCCGGCGGAGCTGTCGATGACCTCACCGGCGTCGTTGGTCAGGGTATAGTCGATGGAGACGGCCTTGTTGGCGGCGATCAGCATGGGGGCGAGACCTTTTGCATAAAGAGTATGAAGGGCCAAGTGTAACCAACGCATCGCCCGAAAGCGAACGCAACCCGGACCAACGGGACAGCCGCATCACGGGCTTTCACCAGGACGAAGACGGCCACTGGGTGGTCGATCTGTCCTGCGGCCACACCCAGCACCTGCGCCACCAGCCGCCCTGGCAGTCGCGCGCCTGGGTGCTCGACGCCACCCAGCGCCAGCAGCGCATCGGCCAGCCTTTTGCCTGCGGCTGGTGCGCTCAAGGGGCCGATAGCGATACCCTTGCCCATTGACTCTTTTGCACAGCTCATTTCGAGACGCCCGCATGCAGACTTTTTTCATCGCGCCGACCGACTTCGGCGTCGGCCTGACATCCATCAGCCTGGGTCTGGTCCGCACCCTGGAACGGGCCGGCCTGAAGGTCGGTTTCTTCAAGCCGATCGCCCAGCCCCACCCCGGTGACACCGGTCCGGAACGCTCCACCGAGCTGGTCTCGCGCACCCACGGCCTGAAGCCGCCAACGCCGCTGAGCCTGGCCCATGTCGAGCGCATGCTCGGCGAAGGCCAACTGGATGAACTGCTCGAAGAAATCATCACCCTCTACCAGCAAGCCTGCGTCGACAAGGACGTGCTGGTGGTCGAGGGCATGGTCCCGACCCGCCACGCCAGCTACGCCGCGCGGGTCAACCAGCACCTGGCCAAGAGTCTCGATGCCGAGGTGATCCTGGTCTCCGCACCTGAGAACGACGTGCTCGCCGAGCTCTCCGGCCGCGTCGAATTGCAGGCCCAGCTGTTCGGCGGCCCGCGCGACCCGAAAGTGCTCGGCGTGATCCTCAACAAGGTCCGCGGCGACGAAAGCATGGCCGAGTTCGCCAAACGCCTGCGCGAGCACTCGCCATTGCTGCGCAGCGGCGACTTCCGCCTGCTCGGCTGCATCCCGTTCCAGGCCGGGCTCAACGACCCGCGCACCCGTGACGTGGCCGAACTGCTCGGCGCCCAGGTGCTCAATGCCGGCGACTACGAAACCCGGCGCATGAACAAGATCATCCTCTGCGCCCGCACCGTGGCCAACACCGTGCCGCTGCTAAAGCCCGGCACCCTGGTGGTAACGCCGGGCGACCGCGACGACATCATCCTCGCCGTCAGCCTGGCGGCGATCAACGGCGTGCCCCTGGCCGGCCTGTTGCTGACCAGCGACAGCAAGCCCGACCCGCGCATCCTCGAACTGTGCCAAGGCGCGCTGCTCGCCGGCCTGCCGATCCTCTCGGTGAGCACCGGCTCCTACGACACCGCCAACCAGCTCAACCAGCTCAACAAGGAAATCCCGGTGGACGACCGCGAGCGCGCGGAAATCATCACCGACTTCGTTGCCAGCCACCTCGACGCCGACTGGCTCAACCAGCGCTGCGGCACCCCGCGGGAAATGCGCCTGTCCCCAGCGGTGTTCCGCTACCGCCTGATCCAGCAGGCCCAGGCCGCCAACAAGCGCATCGTCCTGCCCGAAGGCGCCGAGCCGATGACCGTGCAGGCCGCCGCCATCTGCCAGGCCCGCGGCATCGCCCGCTGCGTACTGCTGGCCAAGCCCGACGACGTCCAGGCCGTGGCCCGGGCCCAGGGCATCAGCCTGCCGGAAGGCCTGGAGATCCTCGACCCGGACCTGATCCGCGAGCGCTACGTCGAGCCCATGGTCGACCTGCGCAAGAGCAAGAGCCTCAACGCACCGATGGCCGAACAGCAACTGGAAGATCCGGTGGTGATCGGCACCATGATGCTGGCCCTGGATGAAGTCGACGGCCTGGTCTCCGGGCTGGTCCACTCCACCGCCAACACCATCCGCCCGGCCCTGCAACTGATCAAGACCGCGCCGGGCTGCAGCCTGGTGTCCTCGGTGTTCTTCATGCTCTTCCCGGAGCAGGTGCTGGTGTACGGCGACTGCGTGATGAACCCGCACCCGAGCGCCGCCGAGCTGGCGGAAATCGCCCTGCAAAGCGCCGATTCCGCCGAAGCCTTCGGCATTGCCCCACGGGTGGCGATGATCAGCTACTCCAGCGGCGACTCGGCCAGTGGCGAGGAAGTGGAAAAAGTCCGCGAGGCCACCCTGCTCGCCCAGGAAACCCAGCGCGCGCTGCAGATCGACGGACCGCTGCAATACGACACCGCCGCCAACCTCGACATCGCCCGCCAACTGGCCCCTAACAGCCAGGTCGCCGGACGCGCCACAGTGTTCGTCTTCCCCGACCTCAACACCGGCAACACCACGCACAAGGCCGTGCAGCGCAGCGCCGACTGCGTCAGCCTCGGGCCGATGCTGCAAGGCCTGCGCAAACCGGTGAACGACCTGCCGCGCGGGGCCCAGGTGGACGACATCGTCTACACCATCGCCCTCACCGCGATCCAGGCCAGCCGCGCGGCGGACTACTGAGCCATGGCCGAAAACCTGCGCGGCGCCCTCGCCGCCTTGCTCCTGGGGCTCAACACCATCGTCTGCTGCACGCCGTTGTTCATCGTCAGCCTGGTCAAGCTGTGCCTGCCCTTCGCGGCGACGCAGCGGGTCACCGACGAGCTGATGCGGCATATCCACGAAGCCTGGATCAGCAACAACAAAGGCTGGATGAAACTGCTCGGGCGCACCCGCTGGCAGGTCGAGGGGCTGGACGGCCTGGATTACCAGCACAGCTACCTGGTCACCAGCAACCACCAGAGCTGGGTCGACATTCTGGTCTTGCAGTACGTGCTCAACCGGCGCATCCGGCCATTGAAGTTCTTCCTCAAGCAGGCGCTGATCTGGGTTCCGGTGATCGGCCTGGCCTGGTGGGCGCTGGGCTTTCCGTTCATGAAGCGCTACAGCAAGGCGTACCTGGAAAAGCACCCGGAAAAACGCGGCAAGGATCTGGAAACCACGCGCAAGACCTGCGCGAAATTCCGCGGCAAGCCGACCGCCATCTTCAACTTCGCCGAGGGCACGCGCTTCACCCCGGCCAAGCATCGCCAGCAGCAGTCACCCTTCCGTCATCTGCTCAAGCCCAAGGCCGGCGGCATCGCCTTCGTCCTGGATGCCATGGGCGAGCAACTGGAATCGATCATCGACGTGACCATCCACTATCCCGACGGCGCGCCGGGCTTCTGGGATTTGCTGTGCGGGCGGGTGCGACGGATCGACGTGCAGTTCGAGGAACTGGCGATTCCGGGGGAGTTCCTGGGTAAGAGCTACGACCAGGACGAGCAGTACCGGCTGGCGTTCCAGCAGTGGATCAACCGGTTGTGGGAAAGGAAGGATCAGCGGTTGAACCGCTGACAACGCGGTGACCCCCATCGCCGGCAACGCCGGCTCCCACAGGTATCGCGTGCACCGCTAAACCTGTGGGAGCCGGCGTTGCCGGCGATGAGGCCCTCAGGCATCACTGCTGATAGTTCTGCCCAGGAATCGGCTTCAGGTTCACCTCTACCCGGCGGTTCTGCGCCCGGCCATTGGCATCGGCATTGCTGGCGATCGGCTGGTCAGGCCCCATGCCACGCACGCTCACCCGCGACGCATCCACACCCTGCGACGTCAGGTAGGTGCTCACCGCCTGCGCGCGACGCTGCGACAGGTCCATGTTGTGCTGGCGGCTGCCAGTGCTGTCGGTGAAACCGACCACTTCGATGGTGTTCTGGTTGAACTGCTTGAACGAGCCCGCCAAGTTGTTCAGCGGCGCGTAGAAGCTCGGGGAAATATTCGCCGAATCGGTGGCGAAGGTGATGTTGCCCGGCATGATCAGCTTGATCTGATCGCCTTCACGCTGCACTTCCACGCCGGTGTTGGCCATCTGCGCGCGCAGCTCGGCTTCCTGCTTGTCGGCGTAGTAGCCGTAACCTGCGGCGGCGGCACCGACTGCCGCGGCGCCGATCAGCGCGCCCTTGCCACGGTTGTTGTGATCGATGGCGGCACCGGCGATCGCGCCGGCCAATGCGCCCAGGCCACCATACTTGGCGGTCTTGCTCATCCCTGAGGAGCCCTGTGCCTGGCCCTGGTTGTCGTACGGGTTCTGGCTGGCACAACCGGACATCAGGGCGGCGACGGTAGCGACGGTAATCAAACGACGCATGGTGAACATGGACAAGCTCCTGCAGTAATTCGTATAGATGGCAAACTGCTTTTGGTTTGCCACCAGCCTTGGAACGCGGCGGAAAGGAAAAATTCCCTGCGACTTACGCCCGAACGAAGGGGTTCTCGCGCATCTCCTCGCCCAATCGGGTGTCGGGACCGTGCCCGGCCACCACGGTCGCCTCTTCATCGAGGCGATACAGCCGCTGTTTGATCGAACGAACGATAGTCGCCTGATCACCACCCCACAAATCGGTACGGCCCACGCCACGGCGGAACAGGGTGTCGCCGGCGATCAGCAGCTTGGCGTCGGCGAACCAGAAGCTCATCGAACCCGGGGTATGCCCCGGCGTATGCAGGGCCACGCCGCAACCGCAGGCCAGCTCCTCGTCATCTTCCAGCCAGCGGTCCGGCGACGGCACCGGTACATAAGGCACACCGAACATGCGGCACTGCATCTCCAGGTTGTCCCACAGGAACTGGTCTTCCTTGTGCAGGTGCAGGGTCGCGCCGGTCTTCTCCTTCAACTGCCCGGAGGCGAGGAAATGATCGAGGTGGGCATGGGTGTGGATGATGCTGACCACTTTCAGGCCATGGGCGTCGAGCTTTTGCATGATCAGATCAGGATTGCCACCTGGATCGACCACAATGGCCTTTTTCGTCACAGGATCGCCGATGATCGTGCAGTTGCACTGGAGCGGGCCGACGGGGAAGGTTTCGCGGATCAGGGTGGTTGGGGCGGGATTCATGGCAGCGTCCTCTCAGGCGAATCGCCCATTCTAGCGGCTGCCCGGGCACAGGATGCCAACGCATAAAAATCTCAATTGCGAGCCATTCTTATCCACTGCTACCATGCGCGCCGCTCTGATCGGGAGATGCGCAATGGAGCCGGGAGTCGGCAAGCAAGAGCTGGACGCCTTATTCGTCGATCAACGGCCGGTGCTGGTACGCATGCTGGCCAAGGTGGTCGGCTGTGCCAACCTCGCCGAAGACCTGGCCCAGGAGGCCTACCTGCGCGTGGCCCAGGCCCTGCCTGGCCGACAGATCGAGCACCTGCGGCCGTTTCTCTACCAGACCGCCCAGCACCTGGCCTTCGATCATCTGCGCAGCCAACGCAGCAAGCGCCGTTTCGAATTCACCCCGGACGACGACCAGCAGATCGCCGCAGTCCCCACCCCGCAGCCCGGACCCGAGTCCCACGCCCAGGGCCAGCAGCAACTACGCCAGTTGCAGGAGGTACTGCGCCGCCTGCCCGAGCGCCAGCAGCGTATACTCCTGCTCCACCGCCTGCATGGCCTGTCCCAGAGCGCCATCGCCGAGCGCCTGGCCATTTCGCTCAGCACCGTAGAAAAGGATTTGCGCATTGCCCTGGCTGCTTGCCTCAAAGGCACCGAGTGGGGGTCGCGATGACTGAACACGATTTCGCCGCCTGTGAAGAACAGGCCCTGGTCTGGTTCACCCGCGGCCTCGACGCGCCTCTCTCCGCCGACCAGCAACGCCAGTTGCAGGACTGGCTCGACGCCCGCCCGGAGCACGCCGAAGCCTACGCACGGGTGCAGAACCTGTGGCAGGCCGACAGCTTCGAACAGGCCCTGCGCGACCTCGAAACCGACCTCGCTGCACCCCCATCCCCTGTCCCTGTCCCTGTCCCTGTCCCTGTCCCTGTGGGAGCGAGCTCGCTCGCGAAGGCCCGCAAAGCGGGCCCAGAAAAAAATCGCTGGCTGCCCTGGGCCACTGCCGCCGCCATCCTCCTCACCCTCGGTACCTGGCTCGGCGACCTCCCCCTGCGCCTGCAAGCCGACTACCTCACCGCCATCGGCGAGCAAAAACGCATCACCCTGGCCGACGGCTCGAGAATCCTGCTCGGCAGCAACAGCGCCCTCGCCACCGACATCGGCGCCGACCACCGCAACCTGCGTCTGCTGCGTGGCGATCTCTACCTCGAAGCCGCCCACGACACCCAGCGGCCGCTGCGAATCAAGGCCGATGACGCCCTGGTGGAAGTGGTCGGTACCCGTTTCAGCGTCAGCCTGCGCGACGACGATGTAGCCGTGGCCGTCGATGAAGGCCGGGTACGCCTGAGCAGTTCCGCCGGCGAAACCAGCCTGCTGGACGCCGGCACCTGGCAGCACCTGCGCCACGGCCGCCTGGCCGAGCGTCATGCCCAGGGCAGCGCCGATCAGCACGGCTGGACCGAAGGCCGGCTGATCTTCCAGGACCGCCCGCTGGCCGAAGTCCTCAAGGAGCTCGGCCGCCAGCGCGTGGCACCGATCCTGCTGTTTGGCGAAGCTGGAAAACTGCGGGTCAGCGGCAACTACAAACTGGATGACCCGGAGGCCGTGGTCACCGCCCTAGCTCGCTTGGGCAATGCCCAACTGACCCGACTGCCAGGGGGCGTACTGATCGTTCATTGATCCCACAGAGACGTCGTGGGAGCGAGCTTGCTCGCGAAGCGGTCCCAGCCCTTTCCGAAAAAAGTTTTACGGGTTCTCCACCCTCAACCCGTCAAGGCGATTCGCGGTTGCAAATCATTCCTGTTCATGAGGGTTCCATGCAGCACTTCACTGTCAAAACCATCTTCGCCTACAGCGCCCTGGCGCTGGCCGTGTGCCTGGGCAGCGGCCAGGTCCTGGCGGCCTCCGGCAGCAGCGCGTCCAGCGAGCAAAGCGTCCGGCAGCACTTCGACATCCCCGCGCAGCCCCTGGCCGGAGCCCTCAACCAGTTCAGCCGGCAGAGCGGCTGGGAAGTCGGCTACACCGCCGAACTGGCCCGCGACCTGCGCTCGGCAACGGTACGCGGCGAACTGACCGCCGCCGAAGCCATCGTCCAGTTGCTGACCGGCACCGGCCTGGGTTTTGACTTCAGTGGCCCCAACGCCATCCTGCTCAACCGCCTGCCGGCCGACGGCAGCCTGCAGCTCTCCGCCACCAGCATCGTCGGTGCCGGCGAACTGGGCAGCTACACCGAAAACTCCGGTTCCTACACCACCGGCGCCATCACCGCCGGCGGCAAGATGCCCCACAGCCTCAAGGACACCCCGCAGTCGGTGACCGTGATCACCCGCCAGCGCATGGAAGACCAGGCCATGACCAACCTGGCCCAGGTGCTCGACCAGACCCCGGGCATCACCATCGTCGGTGGCAACGACGCCAACACCAAGGTGCTCTCGCGCGGCTTCAGCCTGACCAACATCCAGGTCGACGGCGGCGCCCCGGCCATGCGCGAGCAGACCTACGACACCCTCGCCGACACCACCGCCTACGATCACATCGAAGTACTGCGCGGCTCCGACGGTCTGTACGGCGGCACCGGCGAACCCGGCGGCGCCATCAACCTGGTGCGCAAGCGCGCCCTGGCCGAGCCGCAACTGAAGATCAGCACCTCCGCCGGCAGTTGGGACAACTACCGCACCGAAGTGGACGTCACCGGGCCATTGGGCTTCGACGGCGCGCTGCGCGGTCGCGTGGCCGCCTCGACCGAAGACAAGCGCTACTTCTACGACGGTGCCGACAGCGAAAAGCACGTGCTCTACGGCACCCTCGAAGCCGACCTGAATCCCGACACCACGGTCAGCATCGGCGGCATCTACGAGTGGCGCGACCAGGACGGCTACTGGGAAAACGGCCTGCCGCGCTACAGCACCGGCGCGCCCCTGGGCCTGTCGCGCAGCGACAAGCTGAGCGCCGACTGGTCGAGCAACAACTACAAGCGCACCGAGGTGTTCGCCAAGATCGACCACCGCTTCAACGACGACTGGAAGATCAACGGCAGCTTCACCCGCAGCCGCTATGACACCGAGCAGGACATGGGCGAAATCAGCAACCCGGTCAATCCCGACGACAACAGCGGCGCCAACTACCAGCGCGTGGTGCGCAACTTCGGCAACCACCAGGACCTGTTCGACGCCAACCTGCAAGGCGTCTTCGAGGCCCTGGGCCGGCGCCATGAACTGGTGATGGGTGTGGACTACTCGGACATCCAGCGCAACTACGCCGACCACAGCGAATGGAGCTCGCGCGTGCCTGTGGATATCTTCGGCACCGACATCGGCGCGCTGCCCAAGCCGGCCGAGCCATCGTTGTATTACAAGTACCCGGACTGGAACGTGCGCAAGCACGGCGGCTATATCACCACCCGCCTGGAACTGGCCGACCCGCTCAAGGCCGTGATCGGCGCGCGCTATTCCGACTACTCCAGCACTCTCCACGCAATCGTTCCGTCCTTCGGCACCGACGGCAAGGATGGTGGTCACGACAGCGGCATCGTCACTCCCTATGGCGGCCTGATCTACAACCTGACGCCACAGTGGTCGGTGTATACGAGCTACGCGCAGATCTACAAACCGCAGATCGAGACCCTGGACGCCAGCTTCGCCCCGCTCGACCCCATCGAAGGCGACACCTATGAACTGGGTGGCAAGGGCGAACTGCTCGACGGTCGCCTGAACCTGTCGGCCGCGCTCTACTACACCAAGCAGAAAAACAACGCGATCTACGTCTACTCCGAAGCCACCTCATCCAACGCCTGCTGCTACGTGGCCGGCGGCGAAAACATCAGCAAGGGCCTGGACCTGGAGATCACCGGCGAACTGACCCCGGGCTGGCAGCTCAGCGCCGGCTACACCTTCAACCTCAACGAACAGCGCAAGACCGGCGACGAAGCCGCGGCCGGCACGCCGATCAGCACGCAGACGCCCAAGCACCTGTTCAAGTTCTTCACCACCTACCAATTGCCCGGCCAGTTCAACGACTGGAAAGTCGGCGGCGGCGCCACCATCCAGAGCAGCAACTACGTAACCGGCAACGTCCAGCGCCGCCTCGAAGATGGCTCGCTAAGCCCGAGCACCAACAGCTTCGAATACACCCAGGCGGGCTATGCGGTGTGGAATGCCCTGGTGGAATACCGCATCGACGAACACTGGACCGCTGCCCTCAACGGCAACAACCTGTTCGACAAGACCTACTACCAGACCGTCAGCAGCAGTGCGGACGGCAACTGGTATGGCGCGCCGCGCAACTACATGGTGACTTTGCGCGGGAGTTTCTGAAGCCCAAGCCCTGTAGTGGTTTATAGGGCCTCATCGCTGGCAAGCCAGCTCCCACAAGGATCGCGTGCACCGCAAAACCTGTGGGAGCTGGCTTGCCAGCGATAGGGCCCTGAAGAACACCATCAAACCCACGGCAACAAACTGCTCACCGCCAACGGCAACGCCACCCCCGCCAACAACGTCTGCCCGGCAATGATCCCCGCCATCAACGGCGCATCGCCACCCAACTGCCGGGCCATGATGTAGGACGACGACGCGGTGGGCAGGGCCTGGAACAGCAGCGCGGCAATCGCCGCCTCGCCGCTGAGGCCGAACAGGTGACAGGCCGCCAGGGTCACCAGCGGCATGACCATGAACTTCGCCACCGACGACTGTCCCACCGGCCGCAGCCAACTGCGTGCCGCCTTCAGGTCCAGCGCCGCACCGACGCACAGCAGGCCCAGCGGCAGCGACGCCTGCCCCAACGCCTTCAACAAGGGCTCGACCGCCGAAGGCAAGCCCAACCCGGTGACATGCAGCAGGATCCCGCCAGCACAGGCCATCAGCAGCGGATTCAAGGCCATCTGCCGGGCCACGCCCTTCCAGCTCATGCGCCCCGCCGAGCCATAACGGGCGAACACCAGCACGCAGAGGATATTCACCGTCGGCACGATGGCGGCATTGGCTACCGCCGCCAGGGCGATGCCCTGGGTGCCGAACAACCCCGCCGCCGCCGACACCCCCACGTAATTGTTGAACCGCACCCCACCCTGAAACACCGAGGTGAAGGCCGCGTCATTGACCGCGAAACAACGCCGCAACAGCACCATCAACAGCGCCACCAGCACCGTCGACGACACCAGCGCCAGGGCCATGCCCACCACCGGCACGCCGTCGAGTTTCGCCGTCGCCAGGCCATGGACGAACAGCGCCGGCAGCAGCACGTAGTAGCCCAGGCGCTCGGCCTGGGGCCAGAAGGCATCGGCAATGAACTGGCTGTGCCGCAACCAGGCGCCGAGGGCGATCAGCAAGGCGATGGGCAACAGGGCGAGCAGCAGGGCAAGGGTCATGACGGGGTCCGGGCTATCGGTGGATGGCCCCACGATAAAGACCCGGACGCTTGATTAAAAACGATGAATTATTGAGCCGACCTCAAATTTTCCTCATCGGTCAGCGCAGCCTGGCGCTGCACCGCCTGGGCCAATGCCGCCGCCAGACGCCCCCGTGGCCGGTCCTCGCGTTCGATCAGTACCACCCGCCGGGTGCGCTGCGGCTCGCCGAACGGCATCCACGCCAGTGCATTGAGGCGCCGCAGGTTGTCCGGGGAAGACGGCACCACCGAAACGCCCAAGCCGCTGGCGACCATCTGCACGATCGCCTCCTGGCTATCCAGCTCCATGGTGGTTTTGACCCGCAGGCGCAGGCGCCGCAGTTCACGCTCGATGGTGCGCCCGGCCCAGGCACGACGGTCGAAGCGGATAAAGGGCTGCTCCTGCAACAGCCGGCGTGGCTCGACATCGGCCAGGGATTTCGGAGCGATGATCCAGAACCCTTCTTCGTACAGCACCGTACTGACCAACCCATAAGGGTGCGGCTTGACCGGCTCGGTGGTCACCGCTGCATCCAGCTCGCCGGTTTCGACCCGGGTCGCCAGCTCCGCCGACATGCCCGAGGCAACGTTGACCCGCAAATGCGGATGCTCGGCATTCAGCGCCGCCAGGGCCTTGGGCAGGATGCCCGCCAACGCCGTATGAATGGCGCCGACCCGCAAGCGCCCGCGCAATTCGCCATCCTCGCCCAGCTCGGCGGCAATGCTGTCGTACAGCGCGAGGATCTCCCGCGCCCGCTCCAGCGCCAGGTGTCCGGCCTCGGTCAGCACCGGCAGGCGCCGCGAACGGTCGAACAGCGGCGCATTGAATTCCTCTTCAAGGCCACGGATATGCAGGCTCACCGCCGACTGGGTGAGGTGCACCGCCTCGGCGGCACGGGCGAAGGAGCCGTGCTGGGCGATGGCGACCAGGGTGCGCAGGGCGCGAAGTGACATAAGCGATGGTCCGTAGGAAGTGATGAATGGTCTGGTCAGCTGCCTCGCTGGCACGCCAGATGCTTACTGATTGGACTACGTTTAGTTGAACCTGACCGTTAGTAAACAAGTCTTCGGCTAAAGAACACCGATCTACAGGATTGACCCGATGTCAGGAAAAAGCCGCAGATGTAAAGCCAGAGCCACGATCATTTGCCTGCGTAGCGGCAAGATACTGCTCGTACGCAAGAAAGGCGGCAAATGGAACTTCCCCGGCGGCACCGTCGAAGACGGCGAGCAACCGATGCAGGCCGCTGCCCGTGAACTTGAAGAAGAAACCCGGCTGCGCTGCCTTGCCCTCTTGCAACTGTGCTCGGTCGAGGTCGGCAACACCGTTCACCACGTCTTCACCACCCAGTTCGACGACTACGCCAAGGCCGTTGCCAACAACGAAATCGTCGCCTGCAAATGGGTGCGCCGCGACCAACTCGACGACACCTTGCTCAACCCCGCCGCCATGGCCTTGATGCTGCGCCGGTTACCTGCGCTCTGCGCCAGCTGAACCGGTCGTTTTGCACGGCCCGAATGGGCGGGTAATGCAAAATGCAGCGTCGCCGTGCAGTCCGATCCCAACGATTGCTGGCCCAAACCCTGCTCCGCGAATGGGCACGGCATTCGCAATGCTCCCTTCACAATCCGATGCCTCGGCGCATCACGGCTGAACTATTCACAGCCGCAATGGAACGGAGGGATTCCAATGGCAGGACAACAGTTGTACGTGATCGACTACGAGCTTCAGGGTCAGCCGCGCAGTTTCATCATTCGCCTGGAAAACATGGACAACACCGAGGCCTGGCACTGGGCGAGCTGCGATGCCGGCGTGGGGGTGATCCCGCGTTTCGGCCAGCAGAAGATCAAGAAGGTCAGCCGGCCCATGGCCGAGCGCTATGGCATCACCAACGTGCGCTGGCGGGTCTCGGGCAAAGGCCCGGAATTCAAGCCGACGCCGGTGGACATGGGGAAGTTTGCCGGGTCTGACTGATCCTGGTTGGGCCTCATCGCTGCATGGGTATCTACACATCTCAACCTGGTGCAACACGGACCCTGTGTGTGGGGGCTGTTAGCCGCGATTGGCCGCAAAGCGGCCATAAAATCTGTGCCTTCGGTGTGTCAGGCAGACCTGGGACTCAGGTTTTACGACGGCTTCGCCGCCGATCGCGCGGTCCGGCGTCCCGGCTAACAGCCGCTCCCACAGGTACGCGGCGGCGCGTCGTTTAGGGGTTGATCTGAAGTTGTTTAGATACCCATGCTCATCGCTGGCAAACCAGCGATGAGGCCCCCAAGCTCAGCCCAGCACCTTGGCCATTTCCGCCGTCCTCCCCCACCCCAGCCCCTCATACACCGGCCGTCCCACCTCGGTGGCATGCAGCACGGCAAACCCCAGTCCGCGCCGCGCAAATTCCGCCTCGCCCAGGCGCATCAACTTCGACGCCAACCCCCGCCGCCGATACTCCGGCTCGACATACACATTCAGCACATAACCCCGCTGATCCCTTTCGGGATGAGCCGGATGGGGCGGCCAATCGATGCTCATCAAGCCGATCGCCGCCGCGATCCTGTCGCCCTCCAGCACGGCAAAGCCGTAGTAGCGCCCGTCCGCCAGACGCGGCTGCAGCCAGGGCCGGAAATGCTCGGTCATCACCCGCAAGGTCACCGGATCACCACCTGCCTCAAGAAACATCGCCTGCCGATGCGCACAGACCGTCTCGCCGTCTTCCGGCAACAGCCTGCGCACGGTAAACCCCGCAAAATCGATTTCACCCGGAATGTCGGTCATCACACTCATACCTTGGTCGGAGTTGCTGATTCTGCAACCGGCCCGCACAAGGCGTTAGACACAGATCCGCTTTCCGCTCGCCATACAGCGTGCAGGCCGCTTTCACTCATGCGACGGGGCTACGACCAAAGTACCGCCACCCGGCGAGGTAACCTGGCGGCAAAGAAAAACTTCTTTGCGAGACAGCCTGATGCCCTCTATCAATTGCACATGACGCCCATTTAAACGGCTATCCATGCACTGGACGCAATACTGGCCAGACAGTTTTTCTATAACCAGGCACAGTCGAGATGAACAACAACAAGACGACGGATGCTGTACCGCTCTCCCCCTCCACCCACTGGATCGGCCCGGCGCTGTTCGCCCTGCTGGCCTTCGCTGCCAACTCGATCTTCTGCCGCCTGGCCCTGGCCCATGGCGACCTCGACCCACACACATTCACCGCCGTGCGCCTGCTCAGCGGTGCCTTGTTCCTGTTCTGCCTGTTGCGTATGCGCCAACCCGGCGGCGCCCTGGGCGGTAGCTGGAAAGGCGGGCTGGCGCTGTTTCTCTACGCCTGGCTGTTCTCCATCGCCTATGTGCAACTGGGCGCAGGGGTGGGTGCGCTGATTCTGTTCGGCGCGGTGCAGATCACCATGTTCGCCGTCTCCTGGCTCAAGGGCGACCGCGTGCTGCCGCAGGTGCTGCTGGGCATGCTGGTCGCCTTCGCCGGCCTCATTGCCCTGCTGCTACCCGGTGCCCATGCGCCGGAGCCGGTCAGTGCGCTGTTCATGGTGGTGTCCGGCATTGCCTGGGGAGCCTATTCGCTGCTCGGACGCGGCTCGGCCAACCCGCTGGCCGACACTGCCGGCAACTTCCTGCGCAGCTTGCCGTTGCTGGTGATTTCGCTGCTGGTCGGGTTGTTCCGCACTAACTTGCACATCGACATCAGCGGCCTGCTCTACGCCCTGGGCTCCGGCGTGCTCGCGTCCGGCGCGGGGTATGCGGTGTGGTACGGCGTGCTCAAGCAGATCAGCGCGCAGCAGGCAGCGACCATGCAGTTGAGCGTGCCGGTGATCGCCGCGCTGGGTGGCGTGGTGTTGCTGGGAGAGCCGCTGTCGTTGCGGCTGGTGCTGATCTCGGCGGTGGTGTTGGGTGGGGTGGGGATGGCACTTGGTGGGCGCCGGAGGGTAAGTGCTTGAGGCTGCCAGGTGCATGCCGCAAGATTTTCAGCGCTCTCAAGATCGAGCGCCGCCCGCGCGGCGCATCGCCGGCAACGCCGGCTCCCACATTTGT
>NZ_JBMDIJ010000047.1:0-50120 GCF_057808595.1 Pseudomonas sp. FG98
CTGATAGAGATGTGTAGATACCCATGCTCATCGCTGGCAAGCCAGCTCCCACAGTGACTGCGCATGCAGAACCCTGTGGGAGCTGGCTTGTCGGACCGCCGCACCGCAGCGATGAGGCCCGAAAGACCAACGCCCATCCTAAGCCGCCATGCGCAAGGTCTTGATCAACAACCCATACAACCGGTCCACCGGTGCCGACCCCTGTGACGCCCGGCTCCGATAAACCGCCACCTCCATCGGCTCCAGCGGCCCGAGGCCATGCTCGGCGCCGAGGGTTTCCAGATGCTCCGGCGCGCTGCAGCGGGTCAGCACGGCCACTGCCAGGCCGCTTTCCACCGCAGCGATCTGCCCGGCCAGGCTGGAGCTGTTGTACACCACCCGATAATCCCGCCCTTGCAAGGCCAGCGAGTGGATGGCGCAGCGCCGTGCCTGGCTGGTGCTTTCGTAGGTGGCGATGGGCAGCGGGTCGCGGCGCCAGACGTCGAACTGCGGCGAGCCGACCCAGACCATCGGCTCGCGGAACAGCAAGGTCCCACGCCGGGCGTGATCGCGGGATACCAGGGCAAGGTCCAGGTCGCCCCGTTCAATGCGCGGGATCAGCGAGGTGGACTGCTCGCAGTCCAGTTCGATCTCCACCGCACTGTTGCGCAGGGCGAAGCGCTTGAGCACCGGGGTCAGGTAGCGCGCGGCATAGTCGTCCGGCACGCCGAGACGGATCCGTCCGGTCAGTTCGTCGCCGCTGAAGGCGTGCTGCGCGTCGCTGTGCAGATCGAGAATGCGCCGGGCATAACCAAGCAGGACCTGCCCATCCGGGGTCAGTTGCTGCTGACGCGCATCGCGCACCAGCAGTTGCCGGCCCACCGCCGCCTCCAGCTTCTTCAACTGCATGCTCACCGCCGACTGCGAGCGGTGCACCTCGGGCGCGGCATTGGACAGTGAGCCGGTATCCACCACTGCGACGAAACACTTGAGCCAGTCGATTTGCAGGTCCTGCATGGGGGCTTGCTCCGCGGTATTCGATAAGCGAATGGGTGGGTCGCATAATATGCGCTTTTCGAAAAAACGTGTCTGCTGGATAGTGGCCGGCGTCCGTGCATGCACGATGTGAAAACGAGCGCCCCGCAGGACGGGGCGCCAGATAAGGAGACAGTCTGTGTTATCGGTTGCCAAGGGCTCCGTGGAGCTGGGGTACAACGAGGTCTGGAGCGGGTTCAAGCAACTGCTGCCGATCTCCATGTTCGTGGTGGTGTTCGGCCTGGCGTTCGGCCTGGCGGCGGCCCAGGTCGGCCTGGAGCAGGGCACCATCCTGTGGATGAGCACCCTGGTGTTCGCCGGCGCTTCGCAGTTCGCCGCCCTCGACCTGTGGGGCGCGCAGGTGCCACTGGTGCCGTTGATCGTCACCGTGTTCGCCATCAATGCCCGCCACCTGCTGATGGGCGCCACCCTCTATCCCTGGCTGCGCGAACTGCCGGTGGCGCGGCGCTACGGGATCATGCTGGTGGTGTCCGACGCCAACTGGGCGATGTCGATGCAGGCCCTGTCCGCCGGCAAGCCGGGGCTGGGCATTCTGTTCGGCGGTGGCCTGGCGCTGTGGTCGACCTGGATTCTCGGCACCTGGCTCGGCCTGTACTTCGGCAACCTCGTGACCGACCCGGTGAGCTGGGGCCTGGACATGGTCATGGGCTGCTTCCTGCTGTCGATGGTGGTGGGCGGCAAGAAAGACCCGCGCATGCTGGTCATCTGGGGTGTCGCCGCCGCTTCGGCACTGCTCGCCTACCGCTACCTGCCGGAAAACAGCCACGTGGTGGTCGGCGCCCTGGCCGGCGGCATCGTCGGCGCGATCTGGATGGAGAAACGCCCATGAATATCGCAACCACCGGGCACGGCCCGCTGATCCTCGTGCTGATCATGGCTGTCGTGACCCTGGCCACCCGCTGGGGCGGGGTCTTCGTCATGTCCTTCGTGCCGATCAACTACCGCGTGCAGCAGTTCATCGGCGCCATGTCCGGCTCGGTGCTGGTGGCGGTGCTGACCCCGCTGGCAGTGAGCGGCGACAACGGCGCCCGGCTGGCCCTGGCCAGTACCGCGGTGGTCATGCTGCTGCTGAAGAAACCGCTGCCGGCGATCGCCGCCGGCATCATTGCCGCCGCGCTGTTCCGTCATTTCTGACGCCGTCCGGCGCCCTCATCCGGGGGCGCTGGATTTCCGCCAATCGCCTATTACTCTTAATCCTGCGTGCAACGCGAGGCCGTCCGCCTGTTCCCCAGGCCCGGCGCAGTCCGAGATCCGATGTCATCAGCCTTTCGAATGGCCAGAGTGCGTGCGGAAAACAGCGGGATGCTCCGGCCTACAAGAACAAGACGGAGAACATTCATGGCGGCAGTCAGTGGTACTTCATCCCCGGGCAGTACGTCCGGCAAAAACATCACTCACGACGAGCGCAAGGTCATCTTCGCCTCGTCCCTCGGCACGGTTTTCGAGTGGTACGACTTTTACCTGTATGGCTCCCTGGCGGCGATCATCGCCAAGCACTTCTTCGCCGGAGTGAATGAAACCACCGCCTTCATCTTCGCCCTGCTGGCCTTTGCCGCCGGGTTCGCGGTGCGGCCGTTCGGCGCCATTGTGTTCGGCCGCCTGGGCGATATGATCGGGCGCAAGCACACCTTCCTGATCACCATCATCCTCATGGGCGTGTCCACGGCCGTGGTCGGCATCCTGCCCAGCTACGCCAGCATCGGCGTGGCGGCGCCGATCATCCTGATCACCCTGCGCCTGTTGCAGGGCCTGGCCCTCGGTGGCGAATACGGTGGTGCGGCAACTTACGTGGCCGAGCATGCCCCGCCCGGCAAGCGCGGCTTCTTCACCTCGTGGATCCAGACCACCGCGACCCTCGGCCTGTTCCTCTCGCTGCTGGTGATCCTCAGCTGCCGCACCGTGCTGGGTACCGAGGCCTTCGAAGCCTGGGGCTGGCGGATTCCGTTCCTGCTGTCGATCCTGCTGCTGATCGTCTCGGTGTACATCCGCATGCAGTTGCAGGAGTCGCCGGTGTTCAAGCGCATGAAGGAGGAGGGCAAGGCGTCCAAGGCGCCGCTGACCGAGTCGTTCGCCCGCTGGGACAACCTCAAGGTGGTGATCATGGCGCTGCTCGGTGGTACCGCCGGCCAGGCCGTGGTCTGGTACACCGGGCAGTTCTATGCGCTGTTCTTCCTGTTGCAGACGCTGAAGATCGACCCGCAGACCGCCAACCTGCTGATCGCCGGCTCGCTGCTGATCGGCACGCCATTCTTCATCATCTTCGGCAGCCTGTCGGACCGCATCGGCCGCAAGAAAATCATCATGGCCGGCTGCATCCTTGCCGCGCTGACCTATTTCCCGATCTTCAAGGGTCTCACCGAGTTCGGTAATCCGGACATCTACACGGCGCAGCAGCAAAACCCGGTGACGGTGATCGCCGACCCGGCGCAGTGCTCGTTCCAGTTCGACCCGGTGGGCAAGGCGCGCTTCACCAGCTCCTGCGACGTTGCCAAGAGTTTGCTGGCGAAGCGGGCGATTCCCTACGAGAACGAGGTGGGTGAGCCGGGCTCGGTGGCCCAGGTGCGGATCGGCAGCAAGATGATGCCGAGCTTCGACGGCAGCAGCCTGCCGGCGGCGGAGTTCAAGACCGCCAACGACGGCTTCACCGCCAGCCTCGGCGCAGCGCTGAAAGAGGCCGGCTACCCGGAAAAAGCCGACCCGGCCAAGACCAACTACCCGATGGTGTTGCTGCTCCTGACCATCCTGGTGATCTACGTGACCATGGTCTACGGCCCGATCGCCGCCTGGTTGGTGGAGTTGTTCCCGGCGCGGATCCGCTACACCTCGATGTCCCTGCCGTACCACATCGGCAATGGCTGGTTCGGCGGCTTCCTGCCGACGGTGGCCTTCGCCATGGTCGCGGCGACCGGTGATATCTACTACGGGCTGTGGTACCCGATCGTGATCGCGGTGATGACGGCGGTGCTGGGGATCTTCTTCATGCCCGAGACCAAGGACCGGGATATCAGTCACTCCTGAGGTGTTCTTTCGGGCCTCATCGCTGGCAAGCCAGCTCCCACAGGTACTGCATGCACAGGACCTTGTGGGAGCTGGCTTGCCAGCGATGAGGCCCTCAAAAACTACACAAAACCATCAGGCACCCTGCTTCAACCACAACTGATCAAAACGCCAGGTCGGAAACAGCGTCTTCTCCGCCGCCGCACCCCCCACCCGCCGGGAAAACCCGTCCACCAGGTTGGCATAGCCCCACACCAGCATCCCGCCGCGCTCGTACTGGATACGCTGTGCCTCATGCACCAGCGGCTTGCGCTTTTCCACATCCGGCTCGGCCAGGGCCTGCAGGAACAGCTCGGAAAACCGTGGGTCGTCGAAGTGGGTCTTGTTCGCCACCGACACCGGCGCATCGGCATGCAGGGCGCAGGTGAGGAAGGGCGCGCCGATGCTGCCGCCGGTGCTGAAGGTCCATTCAGTGTGCTGCGGGCCGTTGAAGGTGGCGGCATCCACCTGGCGCACATTGATCTCCACACCGGCCTTGCGCGCCTGCTCGGCGAACACCAGCGCCGAGGCCAGCGGCACACCTTCCTGTTCGGCGACCAGCTCCAGCTTGAGATTTTCCTGACCCGCTTCGCGCAGCAGCGCACGGGCCCGGTCCAGATCCTGACGACGTGGTGGAATGTCGTGGTCGAAGGTCGGATCGTTGGGCGCGTACAGGTCGTTGGCCGCACGACCCTGGCCATTGAGCACCCGCGCCACCAGCTCTTCGCGATTGGCCAGCAGGCGAAATGCCTGACGCACCCGGGGATCGTCGAACGGTGCCTTGCTGGTGTTCATGTCGAAGCCCAGCCAGTTGCCGGTCACCGAGGTCAGCACCTGCAGGCGCGGGTCGTTTTCGATCAGGCGCAGGTGCTCGGCGGCCAGGGCGTTGGCCATGTCCAGTTGGCCGGCCTTGAGCGCGGCCAGGCGAGAGGTCTGGTCCTTGAAGCCGATGATCTCCAGCTCGTCGGCGTAGGGCCGGCCGGCCTTGTAGTAGTTCTCGAAACGGGTGAACAGCGAGCGCTGGCCGGCGGCGAAGCTCTTGAACTTGTAGGGCCCGGCGCCTACCGGGTTGGTCACCGGGTGATAGTCCACCGGCACGATGCCGCCGAAATTGACCCAGGTTTCCGGCAGCGGCACGAAGCCCGCGCCGTCCTTGAAGCGTACGCGCAGGGTTCGTTCGTCGAGCTTCTGCAGGTTGTCGCGGTCGATCCAGTGCAGCAGCGCGGCGTAGGGTGAGGCCAGTTGCGGGTCGGTCAGGCGGCGGATGGAGAACAGCAGGTCTTCGGAATCGATGGTCTTGCCGTGGTGGAACTCCAGGTCCTTGTGCAGGCGCAGGGTCCACACCTTGCCGTCCGGGCTGACCTCGGCCTCTTCGGCCAGGGCCAGGCGCGGCAGCATGTTCTCGTCCCATTCCCACAGCTTGCTGTACAGGGCGAAGCCACGAATGATGCCGCTGCCCACCGGCTTGTGCGCATCGAGGTTGCCGGTCTGGTTGCCGTCGAGGATGCCCAGGCGCAGGCGGCCGCCGTGGCGCGGCGCGGTGTCGTTGAGGGCGCTGCCGGGCTGGCTGTCGTCGCCGCAACCGGCAAGCAGGCTGCCGCCCAGGGCCAGGCCGCCCAAGGCGAGGCTGTTGCCGAGGAAACGGCGGCGGGTGAAGGGAGGGTGGGAGCTCATGGCAGGAACCTGTGATTGCTGTGTGGGGCAGGGCAGAGCAGGTTTCGCGCCAGGTGGCTGGAGGGCTTGGTTTTGCTGGGTTTTGGGCTGTGGTGTGGTGGCTGGAAGGCAGTGAGGTGTTGCTGGGGCAGCAGGTGTTCAGCAGGTCGAAATCCGTTGCCTGCACCGGCTCTATCGCTGGCAACGCCAGCTCCCACAGGGTCCGATGTCACCGCGAACATTGTGGGAGCTGGCGTTGCCAGCGATAGGGCCCTAGAGAACAACCACCGACCTTGCGCCAATGGACAATCCCCTGCCGCGCTCCTTATCCTCCCCGCCACTACATGAACAACAATTACAACGCCCATGGATGTCGAATTCCCCGCCGCTGCGCTGTGGCGCCGGTTTGCCCGGCCGCGCCGCAGCCTGGTAGCCCGTTATACCCTGCTGTCCATCGTGGTGATGAGCGTCGCGCTGATCGCCCTGGCCGTGTTGTACGAGCAATTGGCCAAGGACCTGCTCAACCGCCTGACCGGTGAACGCCTGGATGCCCAGGCGCTGTCCACGGCCAACCGCGTGTCGTCCTTCCTCGACGAGCGTTTCTACCAGCTCTCGGCCCTGTCCAATCACCCCAACATGCCGGACTTCGTCGCCGAGCCGAGCCCGTCCGCCGGTGATATCGATGCCCTGCTGAAGCTGGAAAGCGAGCTGCCGTTCCTCTACGGCGTGTTGTTTTTCAACGAGGACGAACGCCTGCTCAAGGTCCTGCCCGGCCCGGCCGCCTCCGGGGCGCCGTACTGGAGCAACGAGCCGTGGTCGCTGGCCGGGCTGCCGCGGCAGAAGGTCGGCGATATCGAGGTGATCGGCCCGGCGCTGCCCCAGGCCGGGCGCTCCGGCTGGCTGCTGATCCGCAAGACCATCCGCAACGGTCGCACCGATCACCGGGTCAGCATTGGTCTGCACCTGCGCCTGGCGTCCTTGACCGAACTGCTCACCAGCGCCGGCCCGGGCGGGGTGGTGACGCCGCTGCTGCGTGTGCCCGGCGGCGCCTTTATCGATGCCACCGGGCGCCAGGTAGCGGCGCCGGACGACCTGCGCGAAGGCCCGCAGATCCTGCCCGGCTGGCAGGTGGTGTTCAGCGTGCAGCCGGAGGCGATCCTCAAGCCGCTGGACGATGCGCGCTGGTGGCTGTACCTGGCGGCAGTGGGTTTTATCGGCTTTATCCTGGTGGTGTTCTTCACCCTGTCGCGGCAGTTGCGGACACGGGTCGGCACCCTGGTCCAGGGCGCCCACCAGCTGTCCATGGGCGACCTCGGCTACCGCCTGCCGGAGCCATCGAGCAACGATGAAATCGGCCGGGTAACCCAGGCCTTCAACGTCATGGCCGGGCGCCTGGCGGCGGTGATGGAGCAGACCGTGCGCACGGAAAACCTCGCCGTGCTCGGCACCTTCGCCACCGGCGTGGCCCACGAGGTGCGCAACCCGCTGGCGACCATGAAGACCACGGTCCAGGCCCTGCTGCGCCGCGAGCCGGAAAGCGAGCGACGCCTGCTACTCAGCGACCTGGGGCAGGAGATCGACCGGCTCTCCCATGTCACCAGCGACCTGCTGGAGTACGGCCGACCGCATCCGGCCAATCCGCAGGTGGTGGAATTGCACGAACTGTTCGACCGCGCCCGACGCCTGATCGCCCCGGAAGCCGAGGCCAAGGCCATCCGCTTCGAGGCGGGCTGCGCAGCGGGCATCCGCCTGTTCGTCGACCCCGACCAGGCCCAGCAGATCCTGCTCAACCTGTGCCTCAACGCCATTGAAGCCAGTGCCCGCGACCAGCGTGTCAGCCTCACCGGCCATGCCCAGGGCGGCCGGGTGCTGGTCTGCGTCAGCGACGAAGGCTGCGGCATTCCCGAAGACGCGCTCAAGCGCGTGCGCCAGCCCTTCTTTACCCTCAAGGCCCGAGGCACCGGCCTTGGGCTGAGCATTTGCCAGCAACTGCTGGAAGCCAATGCATCGCGAATGGAGATCGCGAGTACCGCCGGCAAGGGCACCGTGGTGACCCTGGATTTCCCCGCACCTTGCCCGACCGATTTGAAGTGAGCCCGTGATGTCCGACTTTCATGTACTGATCATCGATGACGAAGAAGCGCTGGTGCGCTCCCTCAGCTATGCCCTGCGCGCCGAGGGTTTCCAGGTCGGCGCCGCCTACAGCGGCGAGGAGGGGCTGGCGCTGCTCGCCGACGCCGGCAAGCCTTGCGATATCGTCCTGCTCGATCTCGGCCTGCCGGGCATGGACGGCATCGCCACCCTCGACGGCCTGCGCAAGCTGCGGCCGAACCTGCCGGTGATCATGATCTCCGCCCACGGCGATACCCGCGCCGCGGTGCAGGCAGTCAAGGGTGGGGCTACCGATTACCTGACCAAGCCCTTCGAGCTGGACGACCTGCTGGCGACCATCGAGGGCGCCCTGGTCCGCCCCGAGGCCGCTGCCGCTCCCGGCAACCTGCTCGGCCACAGCCCGGCCATGGCCGGCCTGCATGCTGCGGTGCAGCGGGTGGCGCGCAGTTCGGCGACGCGAATCCTCCTGCTCGGCGAATCCGGCACCGGCAAGACCCTGGTCGCCCAGGCCCTGCACGACAGCAGCAGCCGCGCCGGCCAGCCGTTCATCGAGGTCAACTGCGCGGCGCTGCCGGAGCAGTTGATCGAAGCCGAGCTGTTCGGCTCGGAGAAGGGCGCCTATACCGGTGCTCACCAAAAGCGCGTCGGCCTGGTCACCCAGGCGCATAACGGCACCCTGTTCCTCGACGAGATCGGCGAGCTGCCCCTGGCCCTGCAAGCCAAGCTCCTGCACTTCCTGGAGAACGGCAGCTACCGCGCGGTGGGTGCCAGCCAGGCCAGCAGCGCCGATGTGCGGGTGGTGGCGGCGACCAACCGCGATCTCGCCGACGACGTGCGCCAAGGGCGTTTCCGCGAAGACCTGTTCTACCGCCTCAATGTGATCACCATCGATATCCCGGCGTTGCGCGAGCGCGGTGAGGACATCCTCCTGCTGGCCCGGCATTTCGCCGAGCGCCAGGCCCGGGAAGAGCAGGGCGCGGCCATCGCCTTCCAGGCCGATGCCGAGGCCGCCCTGTTGCGCCATCGCTGGCCGGGCAACGTGCGCGAACTGAAGAACCTGGTCGAGCGCCTGACCATCCTTATGCCCGGCCAGGCCATCGCCGCGGCGCAGTTGCCCGCAACCATGCAGTCCGCCGAGCCAATGAGCGCCAACCGCTCGCCCATCGAAGACCAACTGGAGCGTGCCGAGCGCGAACTGGTCTTCGATGCCCTCAGCCGCAGCGCCGGGCACAAGGGCATGGCTGCCGATATCCTCGGTATCTCCCGGCATGCCTTGAAGCGTCGCCTGCAACGCCTGGGCATCGAACGCCCCGATGAGCGCTAACCGCTCAAGCGCTCGCCCGCGCTGAGCGGCTACCGCTCAACACTCTCCGCTCAAGGCCGTGGCCAACCGTGTCACGGCCTCTCGATTTCGTAACGAATCACCGCGCAAAGCCTTGTTCCAGAGACCTTGCGCGGTTTCTTATGCAGCGTCCCGCACAGGCTGGCACAGCCTTTGCGATAACCCTTTCGCTAACCACAAGAGGCGTCCACGAACGCCCCAAGGTATTGACATGCAATCGTCGTTTTCCCGACTGCCATCCGTTATCGCCCTGAGCGGCCTGCTCCTGGGCTACGCCTGCACGGCCACTGCCGGGCGGGTCGAGCTGGGCGCCGCCGCGACCCAGGCCGACCTGACCCTCGGCTGCCTCTACCCGATGACCGAGCGGGCGGCGATCTACGGTCAGGACAGCATCGCCGGTATCCAGGTCGCCCTCAGCGAGCTGCAAGGCCTGCGCGAGGCCGGCGAGCAGGTGCCGCGGATGCGCGTGATCATCGACGACGATCAGTCCAAGGCCTCCTACGGCACCGGCCTGGCCCGCGCCTTTATCCGCAAGGACGGAGTGCAGGTGCTGTGCGGCATGGTCTCTTCAGGTGTGGCCATCGCAGTCAGCCAGCTGGCCCGGGAACAGAAGGTGCTGATGATCGGCACCGACCACGCCTCGTCGCGCATGAGCCTGGAAAACGGCCACCGCTATTACTTCCGGGTGACCAACGACACTTGGACCTCGATGGCTGCCGGCGCGCGCTACCTCAAGGACCTGCAAGGCAAGAGCGGCTGGAAGCGCCTGGCCTTCATCGGCCCGGACTACGAGTACGGCCATGTCTCCCGCGACGACCTGCATGAAGCGCTGCGCCAGCAAGGGGTGAAGTTCGACGACGTCACCGAACTCTGGCCACGGCTCTACGAGCCCGACTACTCGGCCTATATCGCCGCGCTGGAGCAGGCCAGACCCGACATCATCGTCTCGGCCCTGTGGGGCGGCGACTTCCACGCCTTCGTCAAGCAGGCCGCCGGCACCCGGCTGTTCGAGAGCTCGCGGCTGGCCAACTTCGATACCGGTGGCAACTACGACTTCCTGGTTTCCCTCGGCGACAAGGCGCCGCCAGGGCTGATCCTTTCCGCCCGGCACCACAACAACTTCCCGGACACGCCGCGCAACCGCGCCTTCGTCGAGCGCTTCCACACCCTGACCGGGCGCTTCCCGACCTACGCCGCCCAGGGCGCCTACACCGGGGTGATGGTCCTGGCCAGGGCCAGCCAGAAGGCCGGCGGGGCCACCGATACCGAGTCGCTGATCCGCGCCCTCGAAGGGCTGGAAATCGCCTTGCCGGAAGACCCGCCCGGCTTCGTCTCGCGCATCGATCCGCTGACCCACCAGATCCAGCAGACCCAGGCGGTCGGCACCCCGGTGGTCAACCACGACTACCCGCCAGCGCAGCTGATGCTGGGTGACTGGCAGCTGTATTCCGCCGAAGAACTGCAACCCGATCCCGCGACCCGCGCCCGGCGCCTCGCCCAGCAAATACGTAACCCCGAGGGGCACGCCCCTTAGTTCTGTAAAACCCGCAATGGAAACGCCATGAATAACTACAAGAAACGCCTCCAGCAACACGCCAGGACCCTGCCACTGGCCCTGGCCATCGCCGCCGCCGGCTTCAATGGCGCGGCCGTCGCCGCTGAAAACGGCAAGTTCCGTATCGGCGTGGTGACCTTCCTCTCCGGCCCGGCCGCCGGCCCGTTCGGCGAGCCCTCGGCCAACGCCGCCAAGGTGCTGGTCGAAGGCCTCAACCAGGGCAAGCTGCCCGCGCCCTACGACAAGCTGGGCATCAACGGCGCCGAGATCGAGGTGGTGATGATCGACGAGGCCGGTGGTGCGGCCAAGCAGGTGGAAGAATTCCGCAACCTGGTGCAACGGCAGAAGGTCGACGCGGTGGTCGGCTATATCTCTTCCGGCGACTGCCTGGCCATCGCTCCGGTGGCTGAAGAACTGGGGGCCATGACCGTGTTCTACGATTGCGGCACCTCGCAACTGTTCACTGAAGACAAGACCCCGCAATTCGTCTTCCGCACCAGCCTCGACGCGGCGGTGGACAATATCGGCGCCGCCCGCTACCTGGCCAAGACCCGTCCGGATGCTGCCCGCGTCGGCGGCATCCAGCAGAACTACGCCTGGGGCCAGGACAGCTGGAGCGACTTCACCCTGTCCATGGCCCAGGTCATGCCCAAGGCCCAGGTGGTCGAATCGCAGATGCCGAAAGTGTTCCAGGGCCAGTACGGCGCGGAAATCTCGGCGTTGTCGGTGAAGCGCCCGGACATCATCCACTCCAGCTTCTGGGGTGGCGACATGGAGGCCCTGGTATTGCAGGCCAACTCCCGCGGCCTGCTGGAAGACGCCACCGCCGTGCTGACCTGCGGCGAATCGGCGCTGGAGCGCTACAAGGACCAGGCGCCCAACGGCATGATCATCGGCGGCCGTGGCCCGTTCGGTGCCTTCGCCCCGGATAACGCCCTGAACAACTGGTTCACCACCCAGTACAAGGCCGCTTACAAGTCGGCGCCGACCTACCCGGCAAGCAAGATGGCCCAGGCCATCCTCGGCCTGAAGTTCGCCGCCGAGAACGCCGGTGTCGAAGCCGGCAAGATCCCGGCCCCGCTGGAAATGGCCAAGGCCATGAAGGGCACGACCTTCGAGTCGGTGTCCGGCACCGTGCAGATGGCCCGCGCCGGCGGTCATCAGGCCATGCAGGGCATCGCCTACGGCGAATACCACTACGACGCCGCCAGCAAGCAGGGCAGCGTGCAGAACGTCATCGCCTTCTCCGGCGAGTGCGTGACCCCGCCGGACGGCACCACCGCCCACGACTGGATCAAGGCCGGTTTCCCCGGCGCCCAGTGCAACTGAGCGTGCGGCACACCTGACTGACCGTGGCGGCCGCTGCCGGCCGCCACTCTTGCCTGGTACGAACTTATGCTGAGTCTTTATGCGGTGCTGATCGACGGCGCCATCTATGCCTCGTGGCTGTTCCTGGTCGCGGCGGGGCTCACCGTGATCTACGGTGTCATGCGCATTCTCAACATGGCCCATGGCAGTTTCTACGCCATCGGTGCCTATGCCGCCGCCTCGCTGGTGGGCTGGTATTTCAACAACGGCATCGGCCCGGTCTGGGTCGGCTACCTGATGATGCTCGGCTGCGCCCTGGCCGCCGGGTTGATCGTCGGCCTGCTGATCGAGCGCGGCCTGCTGCGCTTCATGTACGGCCGCGACGAAGTGCTGATGGTGATCATCACCTACGCGCTGCTGCTGATTCTCGAAGACGCCATGAAGATGATCTGGGGCGTCAATCCTTACTTCGCCTACCAACCCTACGCCGAGATGGGCCGCAGCGTGCTGGCCGGGCTCAAGGTGTCGAACTACGACCTGATGCTGGTCGGCGTATCGCTGGTGCTCGGCCTGTCGCTGTGGCTGTGGCTGGAGCGCACCCACCAGGGCAAGGTCCTGCGTGCGGTGATCCATGACCGCGAAGTGGCCCAGGCCATGGGCGTCAACGTGCGCCGGGTGTTCACCCTGGTGTTCGTCCTCGGCACCGTGCTCGGCACCCTGGCCGGGGCCCTGACCGCACCGGCGATCTCGGTAGCGCCGGGCATCGGCGTGGAAATCATCGTGCTGGCCTTCGCCGTGGTGGTGATCGGCGGCATGGGCAGCATCGAAGGTGCCGCCCTCGGCGCCTTGCTGGTGGGCCTGAGCCGCGCGGCGGCGGTGCACTACGCGCCGCAATTCGAACTATTCGTGATCTACGGCGTGATGGCGCTGGTCCTGGCGGTGCGTCCGCAGGGCCTGTTCGGCCGCGTGCTGGCGAGGAAAATCTGATGCGTCTCGATCGAACCGAACTGATTCTGCTGGGCGTGGCCGTGCTGCTCGCCCTGGGTGGCCTGATCGCCCCGCAATGGCTGGTGTTCCTGCTGACCATGGCGCTGGCCAAGTCGATGGTGGTGCAGGGCGTGGTGATGCAGATGCGCGCCGGCCTGGTGACCTTCGGCCAGGGCCTGTACTTCTGCATGGGCGGCTATGCCGTGGGCATGAGCGGGCACTTCCTGAATATCAGCGACCTGCCGATCCTGCTGCTGATCGGCGTCGCCGCAGCGGTGGCCCTGGCGATGGTTCTCGGCTTGCTGATGACCCGCTACCGCGAGATCTTCTTCGCCATGCTGTCGCTGGCGTTCTCCATGATCCTCTACGGCATGCTGGTGAAAAGCCCGGCCCTGGGCAGCACCGACGGCTTCAACGTCAAGGCCTGGACCCTGTTCGGCTGGAGCCCGGCGGCGGGGCAGGCGCCTCTGGCCCTGTTCGTCATCATCGTCGCCGCCACCGCCGTGCTTGCCGTGCTCCTGCACCGCTACGGGCGCAGCAGCGCCGGGGCGATGTGCGAGGCGATCCGCGAGAACGAGGTGCGCGTCGAGTACCTCGGCCAGTCACCGCGCTGGGTGCTGTACATGAACTACGTCGCTGCGGCCGGGGTTTCGGCGCTGGGCGGTGGCTTCATGGCCTTGGCCGCCGGGCATATCGACCCGGAAATGGCCTACTGGATCACCTCCGGCGAATTCGTCTTCATCGCCTTGCTCGGCGGCACTGCCCATGTCGCGGCGCCGATCATCGCGGCGATCCTGTTCGCCGTGGTGCGCACCTACGCCATCGAGCTGGTGCCGCATAGCTGGCAGATGATCCTCGGGATCACCTTGCTGGCAATCATCGTGTTCCTGCCCAAGGGGCTGTGGAGCCTGTTCACCCGGCCGCGCGCGGCCAAGAGCGTGGAGGCCAAGGCATGAGCTGCATTCTCGAAACCCGTGGACTGTACAAGGAGTTCGGCGCGGTGACCGCCGCCAAGGACGTCAACGTGCGCATCGACAAGGGCGAAGTGGTCGGCGTGATCGGCTCCAACGGTGCCGGCAAGACCACCTTCATCAACATGGTCACCGGCTACCTCAAGCCGAGCCGTGGCGAGATCCTGTTCAACCAGCAGTCGATCATCGGCCGCACGCCGCGGGCGATCACCCGCGCCGGCATGGCCCGCTCGTTCCAGGTGGCGCAGTTGTTCCCCGAGCTGACCGTGCTGGACAACCTGCTGATCGCCCTGGCCGCAGCCGAATCGCCGTTCCCCTCGCTGCTGCGGCCACTGCGCAGCGACGCGCGGATCGCCCGTGCCGAGGCGATCCTCGGCGAGTTCAGCATCCTCGGCTGGCGCGACAGCAAGGTCACCGCCGTGCCCCAGGGCGTGCGCAAGCTGATCGATATCGCCATGGCGCTGATCGGCGAGCCGCAGATGCTGCTGCTCGACGAGCCCACCAGCGGCGTCAGCGCCGAAGAGAAGACCCAACTGATGGACACGGTGATGCAGGTGGTGTCGCGCCACCAGGTCACGGTGCTGTTCGTCGAGCACGATATGGACGTGGTGCGCCGCTATGTGTCGCGCATCCTCGCCTTCTACAGCGGTGAAGTGCTGGCTGACGGTCCCCCCGAACAGGTCCTGGCCAATGCCCGGGTCCAGGAGCTGGTCACCGGCGGCCACAAGGCGCACAAGGGAGCCCACGCATGAGTCTGGAAATCCGCAATCTCAACGTGTCCATCGAGTCGGTGCCGATCCTGCACAACGTCTCGCTGAATGTCGGCGCCGGGCAGATGGTCGGCCTGATCGGTCATAACGGTGCCGGCAAGACCACCCTGATCCGCACCCTGATGGGCCTGCTCGATGCCGACTCCGGCTCGATCAGGTTCAACGACAGCGACCTGCGCGCCCAGCCCGGTCATCAGCGCGCGGCAGCGGGGATCAGCTACCTGCCGGAAGACCGTCGGTTGATCCCGGCGCTGACCGTGGAAGAAAACATCCTCCTGCCGGTGTGGGCCAACAAGCTGCCCGGCAGCGCCGAGCGTCTGGAATGGGTCTACAGCCTGATCCCGGAAATCGCCCAGTTCCGCGAGCGCCGTGCCATGCAACTGTCTGGCGGCCAGCAGAAACTGGTGGCCCTGGCCCGGGCGCTGATGCCTGGCCAGCGCCTGCTGATTCTCGATGAACCCTTCGAAGGGGTGGCCCCGGTGCTGTCCCGGCGCCTGACCGAAGTGATTGCCAAGCTCGGCGATGAAGGCCTGTGCGTGCTGATCTCCGAATCCGATGACACCCATTCCGCTGACCTGGTCGATGCCGTCTACCGCATCGAGCGCGGCAGCGTGCGAGCAGGATAAGAAACCATGTCGACCTTTACCTTTGAAACCACCCCACGGGTGATCTGCGAAGTGGACGGCGCCCTGCGCCTGGGCACGCTGTGCCGCGAACTGGGGGCGCAGCGGGTGTTGCTGGTCAGCGACCCGGGCCTGCAGCGGGCCGGCTTGCTCGAAGCGCCGATGCAGGCGCTGCGCGAGGCCGGCGTCGAGGTGACGCTGTACAGCGATGTGCAGGCCGACCCGCCGGAAGCCTCGGTACTGGAGGCGGTGGCGGCGGGGCGCGACTGTGGCGCCCAGGCGGTGATCGGCCTCGGCGGCGGCAGCTCGTTGGACACCGCCAAGCTGGTGGCCTTGCTTTGCGGATGCGAACAGCAACTGGCAGACATCTACGGCATCAACCTGGCCCAGGGCCCGCGCCTGCCGCTGATCCAGGTACCGACCACGGCCGGTACCGGTTCCGAGGTCACCGCCGTGGCCATCGTCACCACCCCGAGCCATGAGAAGAAGGGCGTGGTCAGCCCGTTGCTGTACCCGGACATCGCCTTGCTCGACGCACGCCTGACCGTCGGCCTGCCGGCGGCGGTCAGCGCCATGACCGGGGTGGATGCCATGGTCCATGCCATCGAGGCCTACACCAGCCTGCACAAGAAGAACGTGCTGTCCGACGGCCTGGCCCTGCAGGCCTTGCGCCTGCTGGCCGGAAACCTCGACCGGGTGCTGGCCGAGCCGGGTGATCTCAAGGCCCGCTCGGACATGCTGCTGGGCTCGATGCTGGCCGGCATGGCCTTCGCCAACGCACCGGTGGCGGCGGTGCATGCCCTGGCCTATCCGCTGGGCGGGCATTTCCATGTGCCCCACGGTTTGAGCAACGCGCTGGTGCTGGTGCCGGTGCTGAACTTCAACCGCAGCGCCGCCGAAGCCCTTTATGCCGAGCTGGCGCCGAGCGTGTTGCCTGGGCAGCGCTTCGACACGCCGGCGGCGGCCTGCGATGCGTTTATCGGCTTCATGACCGCACTGGTCGAGCGCATGCCGTTTGCCCAGCGTCTGGCCGAGGTCGGGGTGGTGGAGGCGGATCTTGATCGCCTCAGCGACGACGCCATGAAGGTCCAGCGCCTGCTGGTCAACAATCCGCGTCCGGTCACCCGGGAAGATGCGCGGGCCCTCTATGCCTCGGTCCTGTGAAGGAGTGCCGGATGAATCATGAATTCAGATGCGTGCCGCGTATCGTCTGTGCGGCGGGGGTCTTGCAGGGTATTGGCGAGGTGTTCGCCGGCCTGGGCGTGAAGCGGGTGTTGCTGGTGTGCGATCCGGGCATCGTCAAGCTCGGCTTCGCCGGCCAGGCCTGTGCGGCGCTGGAAGCAGCGGGTTGCGTTGTCGAGGTATTCAATCAGGTGGTCGCCGATCCGCCGGCGGCGGTGGTCAGGCAGGCGGTGGAGCAGGGCCGGGCCTTCGCTGCCGATGGCGTGCTGGGGCTCGGCGGCGGCAGTTCGCTGGATGCGGCCAAGCTGGTGGCCTTGCTGATCAACAGCGAACAACCGCTGGAAGATCTGTACGGCACCGACAAGGCCACGGGCCGGCGCCTGCCGCTGGTGCTGATGCCGACCACCGCCGGCACCGGCTCGGAAGTGACCTGGGTCTCGGTCATCACCGACGAGCAACAGCGCAAGCAGGCGGTGTACTCGGCACAGCTGATGCCGGACGTGGCGGTGCTCGATCCCGAGCTGACCCTCGGCCTGCCGGCCGGGGTCACGGCGGCGACCGGGCTGGACGCCATGGTCCATGCCATCGAGGCCTACACCAGCCGCACGCGCAAGAACCCCATCGCCGACGGCCTGGCCACCACCGCGCTGGGGCTGCTTGGCGGCAACCTGCGCAAGGTGCTGGCGGACGGCAGCGACGTCGCCGCGCGCGAGGCCATGTTGCAAGGTTCGCTCATGGCCGGGATGGCCTTCGTCAACGCCTCGGTCGCGGCGATCCATGGGCTGGCGTATCCGTTGGGGGCGCGTTTTCACATCCCCCACGGACATGCCAATGCGCTGGTGATGGCGCCGATGCTGCGCTTCAACCTGGAGGCTGCGCGGGGCTTGTATGCCGAGCTGGCGGGGTATCTGTTGCCGGGTGAGGTGTTTGCCGACGAGGCGGCTGCGGCGCAGGCGTTCGTCGCCGGGATCGAAGCGCTGGTGCGTGATAGCGGGCTGGAACTGCGCCTGTCGCGACTGGGCGTGGATGAAGCGGCGATCCCGGCCATGGCCGAGGATGTGGTCGGCGGGTTGAAGCGGCTGATCGACAGCAATCCGCGGGATATGGATGTGGGGCAGGTGGAGGCGATCTATCGGGGGATCTACTAGCCCCGTTTCAGGATCACTGCAAAACCCTGTGGGGGCCAGCTCCCGCAGGGTTTTGCGCCTGGCCTGGATCCTGCGGCTGATCGGGAACCCTGTGGGAGTCGGCATTGCCGACGATGAGGCCATCAGCTTCGACATCGATCTGCTGGTCGGGTGTTCTTGCGGACCTCATCGCTGGCAATGCCAGCTCCCACTGGGGCGGTGTCGCTTGGTTTCAAGCTGTTTCTTTCAGCTCATCCGGGAGAGGTTCGAGAAGCAGCCGCAGGGCCTGTCGGTTTCGTAGAAGAGGATCTGCATGTCGGTCCTTGAGGCTTGCGGAAAGTGCCGAGAATATCAGCATGAGTGCGACACATGCTGACGCGGGCAGAAACGATCATGGCTCCGTCTTCCCTGATCGAGTCTCCTGCATGAACGAATCATCCCTGCTGTCTTCCTTGCATGACAACTTCCCGGTCTTCGGCCCCTCGGTGATCCAGCGGCTTGCCGGTGTCGGCTATGATCGTGCCCTGGAAATTCTCGAAGACCTGCAGGCCCGCGGCCTGATCCGTCCGGCATCAGAGCCGTTTCGCTGGGAACTGAACCCGCCACGTCCGTAGTCTTGCGCCATTCCCTGTCAAGGATCGATGCCATGAGTCGTCCCCAACTGAATGTCTATTCGGTGGAGCAGTTGCTGTCCCTGAAATTGACCATTCCACCCTACCAGCGTCCATATAAATGGACCGGGCAACACCTCGGCCAGCTGTTCGAGGACCTTGCCAGCTTCGAGGACGCCGAGGCCTACCGCCTCGGTACCGTGGTCTTTCACCGCAATGAGGGGCGGCTCGAAATCGTCGATGGCCAGCAGCGGACTCTGACCTTGCTGCTGATCGTCCGCGCCCTGCTTGCCGAGCGCCGCGATCTGCTGAAGCCCGAGCTGCGCGACAGGCTGGTCGCACTGGACGCCCGGGCGACCGAACTTAAGTTCAGCAGCCAGATATCGATCACCAACCTCCAGCGCAACTACCAGGCCATCCGCCGACTGGTGTCTGCCGAGGACTTCAGCGAAACGCGTATCGAGTTTCTCCTGAGCCGTTGCCAGGTCGTGTGTTTTGCCCTCGACGATATCTCCGAAGCCTTCCAGTTCTTCGACTCGCAGAATGCCCGAGGCCGCGACCTGGAGCCTCACGACCTGCTCAAGGCCTACCACCTGCGTGAGTTTGCCCCCGGGGAAGCCGCGCACAAGGCCATGGTCGTGGCGGGATGGGAGAACCATGAAAGCGAGCAACTGGCCCGGCTGTTCGAGAACTACCTGTACCGTATCCGCCGCTGGGCCGACGGCGCTTCGGCGCGCTATTTCGGCAAGGAGGATGTAGGCCTGTTCAAGGGTGTCAACCTGTCTTCCGGGCCGCAGTATCCGGCAGCGGTGCAACTGCGCATGACCCACGACTGGGTGGATCTGCAGAACCGCATGCTGGAACAGGCGGGGGCCAATCCGGTCGCCTTTCCCTTCCATCTTGACCAGACGATCATCAATGGTCGGCGATTCTTCGAGATGGCCGTGCATTACCAGCGGCAGGTGACCGGGTTGCGACAGTTGAAGAGCCTGCCAGCGTCGCTGGAACAGCGTGCTTGCGCGATATTGCAGACCCTGGGCAGCTACAAGGGACGTGGACGAACCGGCGACCGCTATGTACAGGGCCTGTTCGACTGCCTGCTTATCTACTACATCGACACCTTCGGTCGGGAGGAGCTCTCCCGCGCCATCGAAAAGGCCTTTATCTGGGCCTATCGCCTGCGCCTTGAGCGTCATGCGGTGCATCTGGCCACCGTCGACAATCATGCGCGCGAGAGCAATCTGTTCCGGGTGATCCAGCGGGCCTCACGTCCGCAGGAGTTCCTGGCCTATCCGTTGCCCACGGTCACCAGCGTGCGCAACGAACCCGAACTGCTGGCACTGTTCAAGGAGATGAAGTTCCATGCCTGAAGCCATTACCCAGCTTTCCGTCGGCGAGTTGCTTGGCGGTCCTGAGCGTTATCTGATCCCCATGTACCAGCGCAACTATGCATGGGAAGAGGGGGAGATCACGCAACTGCTTCAGGACGTGCTCGACGGGTTGCTCGATCGTGACCGTGCGACACGCAATTACTACCTGGGCTCATTGGTGGTGGATCGGCGTGATGGGCATGGTCCCGCGTTGTTCGAGACGCTTGATGGCCAGCAGCGCCTGACCACCTTGTCACTGTTGGCGCTGTATTTGAACAAGCGCCTGCCCGGCACGCTGGATTGGCCGGCGGCGGCGAAGATCGAGTTCGAAAATCGCCCACGCTCGACCGCGACCCTCCAGGCAATCGCGGGCGCTGCGTTACCGGACGACGGTAGCGAGGGGCTGGCGGCCGAGCAGATCAACAGCGGGATACTGGCTGGCTACCGGCTGATCCGCGATCTGTTGCCCAGGTTGGTGGAGGATCAGGTGCCGCTGTCGGATTTCGCCAGCTTCCTGTTCGAGCGGGTGCAGATCATGCGCGTCGAAGTGCCAGTCAACACTGACCTGAACCACTATTTCGAGGTGATGAACAACCGCGGCGAGCAGTTGGAGAAGCACGAGGTGCTCAAGGCCCGCTTGCTGGAGAAGTTCAAGCACGATGAGCAGGCTCAGGCCTGTCTGCATCGGATCTGGGAAGCCTGTTCGAACATGGAGAAGTACGTGCAGATGGGCTTTACCCCGGCCCAGCGCAGAGCGCTGTTTGACCATGTCGAGGGTCGCCTGACGGCTGTGGATTTCCAGGCGGTGGGCGATGTTCTGGCGAGAACGGCTAGTGCCGCCGAGGTGCCGGGGCAGGGTGATGCCCTGGCCTTGAGCGCAATCCTCGAAATGCCCACGTGCGTGGCCGGCGGACGGGTGGCTGAAGACGACGCGGGAGACGACGCCGCGCCGGAGCGTTTCAGCTCGGTGATCAACTTCCCCAACTTTCTCCTGCAGGTGTTGCAGGTCCATCTTGGCGAAAACGGTGTGCGTCTGACCCTGGACGACAAGCAGTTGCTACCGGCTTTCGACCAGCATGTGTTGAGTGGCGAGCATGCGGCGGAGCGGGTCAAGGCATTTGCGTTCGCCCTGCTGCGCTGCAAGCTGCTGTATGACCATGGCGTGATCAAGCGCGAGTTCCACAACGCGACCGACGGCTGGAGCTTGAAGCGCTTCAAGTACACGGACAAAGGCGCGATCAGCTACGTTGCCAGCTTCGGCGGCGAGGACGAGGAAGCCGGAGTCAACCGCAGCCTGCTGATGCTGCAAAGTGCGCTGCATGTCTCGGCGCCGAGTCAGGTGTACAAGTACTGGCTGACGGCAGCTTTGCGCTACCTGTACCGCAATGTCGCAGTGACGGCAGGGGACTACTTGACCTACCTGCAGTCGGTTGCCCGTTCATTCGTATTCGACCGCGGCCTGGCGTTGGAACAGGAAAGGCTGGCGTACTACGACCTGATCTACACGAGCGGCGAACGGCAGCGGGTGGCTGACGGTGGACTGGCTGCACGGCTGCGCTACGGCAACATCGACAATAACCTGGTATTCAATTGGCTCGATTACCTGCTGTGGGAGCAGTACAAGGACGGGAAGGACTCGAAGATCAAGGAGTTCGTCTTCACCTTCCGCAGTTCGGTGGAGCATTACTATCCGCAGAATCCCATGCTGGATCATCCGAGGCTGAGCAAAAAAGCGGTGGATGCGTTCGGCAATCTCTGCCTGATCAGTCACAGCAAGAACTCACGCCTGAGTAACTACTTGCCGGATGCCAAGAAGCAGCACTATCGCGGGCAGACCATCGACAGCATCAAGCAGCATCTGATGATGGAGCATCCCGAGGCTGTGGAAGGGTGGGGTGAAGAATCGATCCGGACTCACGAGGCCGAAATGCTTGAAGTTCTCGAAGAAGGCCTGAGCCGATCCAGCTAGCAGCGTGGATTTGGCTGTTCAGGGCAACCTGTTACCCTGTGGGAGATTCCATGATGGCATGTAAGCAGATTGATGTTGATCTTGTGGCCCTCATCGTCGGCAACGCCGACTCCCACAGGGGCGGTGTCGCTTGGTCTCAAGCTGTTTCCTTCAGCTCATCCCGAACCTGCTCCAGCAACTTCCCGAGCATGTTCTTGCCGCTGCCATCGCCACCGTCTGCCCAATACCGGTCGTTCTTGGTGTGCTCCACCAGCTCGGCGTCCCCGGTGGCCAACAACGTCTCGCGCAGCTCGGCATGCTGGCTGAACTTGGCCCGCAGGGCATCGAGCATCACCTGGTCACGCACCTGCTCCCAGTCGCTGCGGAACGAACGATGACGTTCACGACCCATCTGCGCGGCGAGGAACGGCGTCTTCGCCTCGCGCACGGCATCCACATCCACCTGCTCGGTGAACTTGCAGGCCTGGAAATAATGTTCCGAGGTCGGCCAGAGGATGCCGTCGAGGGTGATGGCGTGGCGGGAGAAGTTCGAGAAGCAGCCGTAGGGCTTGTCGGTTTCGTAGAAGAGGATCTGCATGTCGGTCCTTGAGGCTGGCGTGGGTGAAGCGGGGGATGATAGCGCAGCCTGCCTTCAAGCATGAACCTGTAGGGCCGCATGGGCGGCCCGTCAAGCGAGCCTCTTATTCTTCTGTTCGCGTGCAGGCGACGCCTTTACGCAGCGCCTCGGTCAGCGCCTGACAGATTTCCAGCGATTGCCAGGTCGCCCATGCCTTGTCCGCCAAGGGCATGGGTATCTACACATCTTTGGCGAGGTGCAAAACGGACCCTGTGGGCGGCTGTTAGCCGCGATCGGCGGCGAAGCCGTCGTAAAACCTGAGTCCGAGGTCTGACTGACACACCGAGTGCACAGGTTTTATGGCCGCTTTGCGGCCAATCGCGGCTAACAGCCGCTCCCACAGGGGTTCGTGTTGTGCTTGATCGAGATGTGTAGATACCTATGCCGCCAAGGGACGAGACAGCATGTCGCAAAGCTGGGCATTGGTTTCGAAGGCCGAAGTGAGGGCGGCGGAGAGATGGGCCAGGGCATCTTCGATATCGGCGTCCGGGTAGACGGCAAAAGATATGGGGATGGGCGCCGGCACAGGTGCCGAAATGGATGTTGGCGGTGGTGCGCCGATGTGAGGCGGGTGGATCCGGAACGATCTTTTTCATTGTGCATCTCCTTCTGCGGTGAAGCTGCCAACCGACGCCGCGAAACGAAGGGGTGGCAGCCGTACGTGGGTTCGCGGACCGAGGCAAAAGGAACCCGGCAGACCCGAGGATCTCCCACGCACAGCCGCCATTGCACAAGCAGCAGACGCAAAACGTCTGCAATCATGGTGGGCGTTGCTGAAGCACCTTTCGCAAGCAGGCCGCGAAGCCTGTGTCGCCGATTTTTCAACGACCGGCGAAGACTAGGACCCGATTTCCAGGAGTGCAACGGCTGAACAGGCGGAAAAGTATGCTTGGGAAATTGCCTATATAAAAGTCGGATATCGGCGAAGAGCCGTAGGCCGATGCAGCATCAGTCGTACGCTTTTTACGTCACAGCCAGTGGAAGAACCTTCACCACTCCCATTCGATTCTCCTTGTTTCCTCGTACCTCACTCACACGCGCAGTCGTGAGTACTGCCTGAAGAGCAAGGCAGCATGATGGCAATCGATGTCTGTATGGAAATTTCCAGCGTTACGCACAGATTTTTCCTACTTCTTTAGTCGCTCGAAATCTCCATCCTCTGACCGCTCGGGCGATAGCTGTTGTCGCCCTTTATCTCAATGTGCACTTCCGTATTTCTGAGCGGAGCATGAGAAAGGAGGCCAGATGGCTGAAGGATATTTCATTCGTAAAGGCGACCGAACCACCTGTGGTGGTGTAGTCATCGAGGGCGATGATTGCGTCAATATGTTTGGTTTTGCACACGCCCTTGAGGGCCATAGGGTGACTTGTGGCGTGACAGGCAAGATGTACCAGATCGTGGGTGGTCTCCAGCAGATTGGTAACAATGGACGACGCGTCGCTGGAACTCTGCATAGCGTCAGTTCCTGTCCGTGTCGTGCGCAACTGCAACATTCGATGACCTGGATGACTTACGACTATGAGGAGGAGTCGCCTCTTGGTCGCGTGGTTCCTATGGCACCACGTCAATCGAGCAATGCTGCTCCGTTGACGGCCATGCCCCTTGCGACACCCGCCGAGCCGGATGATGAGCACTGTAGTGGCTCTTTTCAATTGTTAGATCAATTCGGTTGGCCTTGCGCCACCCACCAATACGCCTTACTGCGTAATGGATCATATCGGGCTGGGGATACTCTCAATGATGAGGGCTACTGTCACATTTGCTACAGCTCCAATCCCGTCAACCTGAATATCGCGATCAGCGCACCGATGCCAGTTCTGGAGTAAATACCAATGTCCCTCAATGATTTTCAACTTACCGAGGCACTTGGTCCGGATACTCTGTTTCTGCTTGCCAATGCCACGCTGGATACTGAGTCGGGCAAGCACCATGCTCCGAAAGAAGTGATGGTCAAGCGGCTTGCTCTTACCCGTTTACCGGGTGCCATGGATAGAATGGGCTGGTATACCGCAGGGGCATTGATGCAGCGGTGGTTCGATAATCCCGCCTGGACGATGCCGGCGGAATGGAAGAACCCTCGTACTCAACCTGGCTCCATGAGTCTCGATGCGTCGCACTGCGACGATCGCATAGTAACAATGGAATGGGCGATGAAGTTTTCGAGTTGCCGGAGGGCGGTAGAGGTGGCGGCAGGACGTATCGCTACGAACAATGCTATCGACCTGCTGCAAAGACGTTTGAAGGCAGCGCGCTGGGTCCCAGGTGCTCCGTTTGATCTTGGCTTCTACGGGATGTCCGCAATTCAGATGGATGCAGTATCGCAGGTGAATATCGCCGACCTTGGCGATACGTTAGACACGCTTGACGATATGTACGGTGCACTGGGCAAAGCGACTGTAAAGGTTGGCGTGGTTGGAACGGCCTATTCAGAGCTTGACCCCGTAACCAATCGTGCTCGTCATTATTTCAAGGTTGCCTACCTCGGTTTCTATATCAGGGATAACTATGACTTCAATGGTTCGCAATATCTCGGAACTTGGACTGAGAACAGGGTTTTGAGCAAATCGGAAACGATCCTCAGTTTAACGCCGTCTGGCCAATCGATTATTCATTTTGGGCAGGAGCCATTCGCAGCGGTGAGCAACCCTGACTTTCGAAATTATCGAAGCAAGACCGGAAAGGGTGGCGACTTCGTGATTTATTCCGACGTTTTGTGGCGCAGGCATGAACAGGTCATTGATCTGGGCAAGTTGCAATGGGAGGCGTGAAAGTTCTGGCGTTGTGCATTGCAGGTATCGCAGGCATCTGGTTCGCTTCCGAAAAGTGGCAGACAGCGTTGGCGCAACCTCTCGATTATCCAATACTCAGTCCGAACGGGTGTTATCGGGTAGTGGAACTCAAGCCCTTCTGGGTGCTGCCTGACATGTTTCATCGCAGATCACATCCTGACGAGGACCGACCGCCGACCTGGTTTCCCAGATGGGGAATTCCGGGATTTTATCGATTGTACGACCAGCGAACGGGCAAATTGCTAGGGCAAAGCAAAATCTATGATCTGGAGAGTGCCAGTGGTCCGCTGACCTGGGGGTACCCAGGCAGTCAGGTAGTCAGGGCGGGTTTGATCCCCATCGGCCCGAACGCTCCTGATTGCATAGGTGATCAGCCTTCAAACCTGAAGGCCGAAAAGTAGTGACCTCGTTAAGTTAACAGGTCGGTCGGAAGCCTCCTGAGAGCGGACCAGAAGGCTTCCAGCTTCCGATCAGAAGGTATACGCCACCCCAGCCTGCACCGTCCGCGGCGCCCCCGGATAGGCATAGGTATTGAACGCCCCCTCGTCATACCCCTTGTTGAAGACGTTCTTCACATCCAGGTTAAGCCGCACATGCTCGTTGACCTTGTAGAAGCTCAGCAGGTCGACAACGCTGTACTGCTCCATGGTGTAGGTCACCGCTTCAGTCTGGCCGTTGCGGTCGTCGACGTATTTCACCCCCACACCCAGCCCCAGGCCCTTGGCGAAGCCGTCCTGGAACTCATAGGTGTTGAGCAGGCTGAAGCTGTTGCGCGGGATGTTGGCCAGGCGGGTGCCGGTGGGGAGGCGGTTGTCCTTGGTGACCTCGGCATCGACGTAGGCATAGCCACCGATCAGGCGCCATTCAGGGGTGATGTTGCCGGCGACATTGATGTCCAGGCCGCGGCTGCGCACCTGGCCGGCGGCGATGCTGTAGTTGGGGTCGATCGGGTCGCGGGTCAGCACGTTTTCCTTGACGATGTGGTAGATCGCCGCGTCCACCGCCAGTTGGCGCTCCAGGGCTTCCCATTTCACGCCCAGTTCGTAGGACTTGCCTTTTTCCGGCTCGAAACCGCTGCCTTCACGGGATGCACCGGTGTTGGGCTTGAACGAGCGTGCGGTGTTGGCGTAAACCGCCACGGTATCGGTCAGGTCATACAGCAAGCCGAAGCGCGGAGTGACGGCGTTGTCCGCCGCTTCCCAGTCCGTGGAGCCCGGCAGGTAGTTGTCGTACCGGTGCTCGAAGCGCTCCAGGCGCAGGCCGGCCAATGCCTTGAGGCGCTCGGTGAGGGCCACCTGGTCCTGGATGAAGAAGGCCCAGGTCTTGAGGTTTTCCTTGTCGTGGGTGGTGGTGCGGGTCAGCGCCGGGCGCGACTGGCCGAGGACCGGGTTGTAGATGTCGATCGGGTAGGTGTCGTTGGCCGCCGAGGAGCGCAGGATGATCGAGTTGTAGTCGTAGTCCTCATATTCCACACCGGTCAGCAGGGTGTGGGCAAAGGCGCCGGTATCGAAGTGGCCGGTGAGGTTCAACTGGTAGTCGCGGTCGGTCCATTCCAGGCGGCGCCAGTTGAAGTTGCGCTGCAGGGTGCGGCCATCGGCCGGGGCGCCGTTGGCTTCCACCGCGTAGCCGTCCAGCGAGCCGTCGAGGTATTGCATGCCACCGCCCAGGGTCCAGTTGTCATTGAGCATGTGCTCGAAACGCAGCTGGGCCATGTCGTTGTCGTTGTGCAGCATGTTGTCGCTGCCTTTCTCCCAGATATTGGTGTCGCGCGAGGCGCTGCCGGTCTGGGTGGTGTAGCGGGTCAGGCCACGGTCCAGCGGGTGGTTGTTGCGCATGAAGTCGCCTTCGAAAACGATCTTCGTGCTGTCGTTGACCTGCCAGCTGAGCACCGGCGCCACTTCGTAGCGCTCGCTCTCGACGTTGTCGCGGAAGCTCTCGCCACCTTCGCCGAGCAGGTTGAGGCGGTACGCCAGGCTGCCGTCCTGGTTCAGCGCACCCGTGGCGTCGAGGGTGGCGCGGTGCATGCCCTGGTCGTCGAACTGGCTGCCGAGGGTGACCTTCGATTCCGCCGAAGGCTGCTTGGTCACCACGTTGAAGGTGCCACCGGGATCGCCACGGCCATACAGGCTGGTGGCCGGGCCGCGGATCACTTCCAGGCGCTCGACGCTGGCGGCATCCGGGGCGTTGGGGTAGCCGCGGTTCATCGGGAAACCGTTGCGGTAGTACTCGCCGGTGGTGAAGCCGCGCACGGTGACGGTGGTCAGGCCCTGGCCGCCGAAGTTGTTGGCCCGGCCGACGCCGCCGGCATAGTCCAGGGCGTCCTGCAGTCGGGTCGAGCCGGTGTCTTCCAGGACGTCCTTGGGCACCACGCTGACCGACTGCGGGGTTTCGTGCAGGGCGGTGTCGGTGCGGGTGGCGCTGGCCGAGCGGCTGGCCTTGTAGCCCTGCACCGGGCCGTCGGCGCGCTCGTAGTCGGCGGCAGTGGCATTGATGCTCAGCGCATCGAGCTGGAGGCTGGCGGAATCAGTGGCAGGCTGGGCGGCCCAGACCATTGCGGGAGCAGCGGGAAGCAGGCACAGGGAAACGAACGTGCGACGCATCTTTATAAGAATCCTGGCAGGAAGTTGTAGGACAACGCAAAAGGCGCGGGATCTTATCTGCGGCTAATTCCTATTTGCAAACACTTTCTGGTTTACGGTATGCCAAATTTCTTGCCTATCTGGACAGGAAAAGGTCCGAAACAGAGGCGTTCCGGGTCGAGCACCATTCTGGTGAGCAAGTGGCATTTATTGCACTAAAAGAAACTAAATTTCCTTTAAGGAATTTTATGCGATGGCTTGATCGCCCTGGATCGCTGAATAAAAAACCCGTCGATTCAGCCACTTGCAGTAAATGTGAAGAAACATTGCAAACTTGGCAGACCTATTGCGTTGCCCATCGCTGCAACTCAACGGCCCTGGCGAGCGCAGCCTTGCCGGGGGCATTCGAATGCCGGCCCGTCGTATCGAAACGGGGTGCGGGCATTCCCATCGATTGGAGGCAATGGGCAATGATCCGGTTTTCACCTGTGGTCCGCGGTACCTTGGGCCTTTCCCTGATGACGCTCGCGGCGTCGGCGTTCGCCGAGGATGCGGCGCCGGCGATCAACAGTGGCGACACCGCCTTCGTGGCCCTGTGCTCGCTGGTGGTGCTGCTGATGATGCTGCCGGGCCTGGCGCTGTTCTACGGCGGTATGGCGCGCAGCAAGAACGTGCTGTCGATCATGATGCAGGTGTTCTGCACCTCGTCGCTGATGGCGGTGCTGTTCGCCGTGTACGGCTACAGCCTGACCTTCGCCGACGGCGGTTCGTTGCAGGCGGTGATCGGCGGTCTGGACAAGCTGTTCATGATCGGCGTGACCAAGGACACGGTGGTCGGCACCTTGCCCGAATACCTGTACTTCCTGTTCATGCTGCTGTTCGCCGCGATCACTCCGGCGATCATCGTCGGTGCCTTCGCCGAGCGGATGAAGTTCGCCGCGGTGCTGGTGTTCATGGCCATCTGGCTGACCATCAACTACATCCCCATGGCGCACATGGCCTGGGGCGGCGGCTGGGTGTTCAACCTCGGCGTGCAGGACTTCGCCGGCGGCAACGTGGTGCACCTCAACGTCGGTATCGCTGCGCTGGTCGGTGCCTGGATGCTGGGTCGTCGGCGCGGCTTCGGTACCTCGCAACTGGCCCCGCACAACATGACCATGACCTTCACCGGCGGCTGCATGCTGTGGGTCGGCTGGCTCGGCTTCTGCGGCGGCTGTGCCCTGGCGGCCAACGGCTTCGCTATGCTGGTGATGGTCAACACCATGCTCGCCAGTTGTGCCGGCGCCCTCGGCTGGATGATCGTCGAATGGCAGCACCGCGGGCGTCCAAGCCTGTTCGGCGCGATCTCCGGGGCCATCGCCGGCCTGGTGGCGATCACCCCGGCCTGCGGTTATGTCGGGCCGATGGGTGCCATCCTCCTGGGCCTGATCGCCGGTCCCGTGTGCGTCTGGTCGGTGGACAAGCTCAAGCCGATGATCGGCCTCGACGACGCCTTCGACGTGTTCGGCGTGCATGGTGTCGCCGGCATCCTCGGCGGACTGCTGACCCCGGTGTTCGCCCTCACCGCGATTGGCGGCCAGGGCTTCGTCGAAGGTCGTGGGCTGATCGAGCAACTGTCGGTCAATGCCGGCGCGATCCTGTTCAGCATCACCGTCTCGGCCATCACCAGCTGGATCGCCTTCAAGGTCGCGGCCGCGCTGTGTGGCGGGCTGCGGGTGGACGAAGAGGCGGAAGTCGATGGCCTCGACCTCTCTGCCCATGGCGAGGTCGGGTACAAGTATTCCAACTGATCCAGGTTTGAAAACAGCGCCGGCGCTTGAGTGCCGGCGTTTGCATTTGTCGTGAAAGGAGAAAGCGCGTGGGTTGGCTGAATGGATGGACGTATCTGCTGGCGGCCGGGGCCTGCGAAGTGCTGTATGCCTCGATCATTCCCCGTACGGATGGCTTTACCCGGCTATGGCCGAGCCTGTATTGCGGGGTGTTCCTGGCCTTGAGCATCTACCTGCTGAGCCTGTCGGTCCGGGAACTGCCACTGGGGCTGGCGTATGCGGTGTGGGTCGGGATCGGCACGCTGGGTACGGTGATCTACGGCAGCGTGTTTCTTGGCGAATCGCTGGGGGTGTTGAAGGGGGTGTGCTTGATGATGATCGTGGGTGGGATCGTTGGGTTGAAGCTGGTTGGGGAGGGGCAGGTGGCCTGAACATCTGGCGTGTTGAGTCCCCCCGGGTGTGCTGGTTCGACGCGGACTTTGTGGGAGCTGCCAGCGATGAGCATAGGTATCTACACATCTCGGATTGGGTTCAAGTTTCAGGGGCGACGCGGTCCAGGTGGGAGCAGATTTATCCGCGATCGGCGGCGAAGCCGTCGTAGAACCTGAGTCCCGGTTCTGTCAGACACACCTAGGAGGCAGGTTTGATGGCCGCTTCGCGCCCAATCGCGGATAAATCCGCTCCCACAGGGTTCTGCATCAGCCACAGTCTCTGTGCTCGGCGCTCCGGTGGGGCAAGTCAGGCCACCTGATAAAAATGCCAGTTGTTGGAATCGTGGCAAAGGCGTGCAATGCGGACGTTGTCATCACACGTACCCAAGGAGCTGCACGATGACCGCTCGCCTTCTCCACTCGGTAGTCCTGGGCTGTGCAGTACTTTCGTTGACTGCGTGCGTGTCCCGAGACTCGGGAGGGCAAAGCACCGATGGCCAGGTCGTCGCCGACCGGCTCAACGCACGCTACCTCAACATCGTGGATGACTGTGCCGGGCAGCCGGCCTATCTGTGCAGCGGTGTCGCAGTCCGTGTGCTGGATCCGTTCAATTCTGATCTGCAGCCGCTCGATCCGACGCCGACGCAGATCGCCCGAAATGGTGCGTCGTTCTCGTTCGCTCGCAGGGATCTGGGTGTCCGCCGGTTGTACCAGATGGGCTGGGCGGGCTATGTCGTGGGTCTGCAGGAGGCTTCCGGGTTCGTGCCGCTACGGGCGCGCTGCGCCTTTCCGGTCGATGCCTATACCGACTCGCGTCCCGACAGTTGCGGCTATTCGCGTTTCGACATGTCGCCGACATTGCAGAGCCGCCCTTGTGCCGAGCAGGGCATCAACAGCCCGCAGGCCTGGGGCAGCTACTTCGCCACAATTGCCGACCAGCGCTTCAGTTGCAGCTTCGACAGCGATACCAAGGGCTTTCTGCATAGCATGCAATCCCGCCCCTTCATCCCCGAGGACAGTCCCCGGCACGATCAATGGAACGAGTTGATCATCGCGATCTGGAGCCAGGAGGAGGTGTCGCGCTTGCCAGTCGAAGCCGTGTTCTACTACCCGGTCGATGGTGTTCCGTTCTGGCGCGTGCAGCAGCACCAATGCCGCATCTACTTCGCGACGGGACGCCGCGTGCCCTTGCTGAAACTGGACCTGACCGGCAGGGAGGATGCGGTGTTCAGCTTCGATCAGGCCGACCAGATCGATTTCGAAACGGTAGCGCCGGATTGTGATCATCTGTCGGATGCCGCCGCTGCCATCGCACCTGCAAAGCAATTTCCCGGTTGATTGGCAGAGTATTCCTACTTCTTTCTTTTGCCAAAACTTCCATCCTCTGGCCGCTCGGATGACCTGCCTTTCAGATCTGTGGAAAGCCAGTGTCATCCATCAACCAGATAGGCGTCCGTTGCAATGACGGAGACGCCGGGATTGGAGGTTCAATGATTGAAGGCTTTTTTATCCGCTCGGGAGACAAGACCACCTGTGGCGGTGTAGTCCTGTCTACCGATGAGTCCATCAACCTGTTTGGTTTCGCTCATGCCCGGGCAGGGGATCCGGTGACTTGTGGAGTGACCGGCGGGACATTCCAGATTGTGGGTGGGATTCAAGGATTCGACAGCCATGGGCGGTTGATGGCGGGCACGCTGGACAGCATCAGTTCGTGTCCTTGTCGTGCGCGTTTGATTAATTCGCAGACCTTCATGAGGTACGAGGGAAAATCTGAGCCGTCAGTTTCCCGAACCGCTGGTTCCCTTCCGCATCAGCCAGCAAACCATGCACCCCGGGCGTCCAGCGTGGCGCACGGACATCCGGTGAGCGCACCTGCTGGCGAGACGGGAATCGAGCGGTGCAGTGGCTGCTTCCAGTTGTTCGATCAACGCGGCATGCCGTGCGGAACGCGTCAGTACGCATTGCTGAAAAATGACTGTTGTCTGGCTGGAGATACCCTCAATGAAGAGGGGTACAGCCATATCTGCTACAGCGCCAACACCACCAATCTGGTTATCGCCACCGGCGCCGCGACGCCTATCCTGGAGTAATGCCATGTCCTTGAACGACTTCGAACGGGCCGATGCGTTGGGCCCGGATACTCTCTATGTACTGCCGAATGCCACCCTGGATACTGCACCGGGTAAGGACCACCCGCCCAAGAAGGTAGTGATCAACCGGCTGGCACTGACGCGCCTGCCAAAAGCCATGCGCAATATGGGCTGGGAAACGGCTGCAGCGCTTATGCAGCGTTGGTTTGATAGTCCGGCGTGGGCAATGCCAGCGGAGTGGAAGGACACGAGAACTCAGCCTAATTCAATGAGTCTCGGCGCAGCCAACTGTGACGACCGAATCGTAAAGATGGAATGGGCAATTAGATATGAAGGTGTTCAGAATGCAATAAAGGTTGCTGAGACTCTAATTGATACACCCAACGCGATTAAATTGCTGAGAAAACGCTTGCTGGCAGCTGGTTGGGTACCAGGCTGTCCATTCGAGCTGGGTTTTTTCAATATGTCTGCCGTACAGATGGATGCTGTCTCGCAGGTGAATTTCTCTGAGTTCGGAAAAACACTTGATACGTTGGACGATATGTATGGTGCTCTGGGGCGGGGAACGCTAAAGGTTGGTGTGGTTGGAGCGGTGCATACCGAGGTCGATGCTATAACCGAAAGTGTTCGGCACTACTTCAAGGTTTCATATGTCGGTTTTTACATCAGGGATAATTATGATTTCAATGGGCCGCAGTACCTGGGTACTTGGACTGAGGATCGTGTGCTGTCGAAGTCCGAGACGATCATTAGCCTGACGTCTTCAGGGCAGACAATTATCAATGTGGGGGATACACCTTTCGCAGCTGTAACCAATTCGGACTTTCGCCGTTACAGAGAAAAGACAGGTTTTGGTGGAGACTTCGTTGTTTATTCTGATGTCCTTTGGCGGCGGCATGAGCATCTGATCGACCTCGGTGGGGAGTCATGAGAGTGGTCAAAACTCTGTTCCCCTGTGCCGCAGTTTTTAGCGGGCTCTGGTTCACCTCCGAATGGTGGGAAACTGGATTGGCAAAACCACTGGGAAAACCAGTGGTCAGCCCGAATGGATGCTATCGGGTCGAACGTTTCAAGCCATTCTGGATACTGCCCGATATCTTCCACCGAGAGCCGCCACCGGATGATGAAGACAGGCCATGGACCTGGTTTCCCTGGTGGGAGTATCCAGGGGTCTATCGTTTGTACGATCACCGTAACGAGCAGCTTTTGGGGCAAAGCCGTATTTACGATCTGGAGTCTTCCAGTGGTCCGATACTGTGGGGTAGCAAGAGTTACCCCGTTGTTTCAGCAGGGTTGATCACCATCGGCCCCAACGCCCCCGACTGCATAGGTGATCGCCCGGCTCAACAACGTCAACCCTCTGATCAGCCTGGATGAAATCCTGTGACCACTGCTAAGTCTCTATTGCTCTGCGCTGCATTAGCCGGCGGTCTCTGGTTCGCCTCCGAGTGGTGGGAAACCGGATTGGCACAGCCATTGGGCAGTCCAACAATCAGCCCGAATGGTTGTTATCGGGTCGAGGCCTTCAAGCCCTTTTGGGTGTTGCCCGATATATTCCATCGCTGGTCGCATCCGGATGATTTTGGCCCTACCACCTGGTTTCCTTGGTGGGAATACCCCGGTTTCTATCGACTTTACGATCAGCGCACCGGGCAACTCCTTGGCCAGAGCAAGATCTACGACCTGGAGCACGACAGTGGGCAACTCTGGTGGGGTAGCAAAGGCGATCCGGAAGTGACAGCGGGTTTGATCTATATCGGCCCCAACGCCCCCGATTGCATCGGCGACCGCCCTACACCCGCCAACCGCTGAGCAATCATCACTCGGGGCCCGCACTGCGGGCCCCGAATTTCATCTCACTTCAACTTCGGCAGCTCCTCATCCGCCATCGCATAGCTGTGCTTTTCATGCACAAAGGTTGTCACCAGCGCATACAGGGTCACCGCGATCACCACCACGGTGATCACGCCGAGCACGGCGGGTTTGTCGGCGAAGGTGAAGACGGCGCTGGCGCCTTCGTAGGTACTGATGCTCATCTCGTATCGCTCCTCAGACAGTGGCTTTGCTTTCGGCGATCAGGTTCGCCTTGGGTTTGCTGGCCGGCTCGCCGTAGATGCCGCTCCATTCCGGATAGGCCTGGGCCGGGACTTCGGTGAGGTCGAGGCCGCGCTCTTCGGCATAGGCCGGTACCCGCAGCACGCCGGCCTTTTTCAGGGCCCAGGACACGATGTAGCCAGGAATGAAGCCAAGCGAGGCCATGACCACCGCACCGCCCAGTTGCCCCATGAAGCTGATCTCGGCCATGCCGTTCATGTTCGGGTAGCCGGCGAGGAAGATGCCGCTGATCACCAGCCCGGCGAAGCCGCCGAAGCCGTGCACGGCGAAGGCGCCAACGGCGTCGTCGAGGCGGAATTTCAGCAGCAGGTTGTTGACCAGTGGCGCCACGGCCGCCACGCCCATGCCGATCAGGTAGGCCAGGCCGGGGTGGTAGAGGTCCAGGCCGGGGGCCACGGAGATGATCCCGACCAGCCCGCCGGACATCATCCAGTACGGCTCGCGGGTGGTCAGGTAGGCGCCGATCAGGCCACCGGCAAAGCCCATCAGGGTGTTGAAGGCGAAGGCGGAGAGGGTGGTCGGCTGGCCGTAGATGTTGATCCACTGCGCGCCGGAGCTGTAGATGATGCAGCCGCCAAGGAAGCCGAAGAAACCGACGATGATCAGCATCAGCCCGACCACGCTCATCGGCATGCTGTGGCCGACGATGGCATTGGCGCTGCCGTCCGGGTTGAAGCGGCCGATGCGCGCACCGAGGTTGATCACCACGGCCAGGGCGAAAAAGCCGGCGATCATGTGCACCACCCCGGCCGCGCCGACGTCATGGTAGCCCCACTGCACGGTCAGCCAGCCTTCCGGGTGCCAGCCCCAGGCGGCGCCGAACAGCCAGAGCACCGAGCCGAGGAGGATGGTCATGATGATGAAGGCGCTCATCCGCGCCCGTTCGATGATCGCCCCGGAGAGGATCGAGCCGGTGGTGGCGGCGAACAGGGCGAAGGCGCCCCAGAAGATCCCGGTGGCGTTGTCCTTGATGTTCGGCCCCATCGACTGGCTCCACGGCATGGCTGCGGCGAGGGCGTCCATGCGCGGCACCAGGCCGTCGGGGAAGGCGTTGTAGATGGCCCAGCCGAACAGGAAGAAGGTGGGCACGATGAAGCCGAAGGCGAGGATGTTCTTGACCCCGGCGGCGAGGGCGTTTTTCAGGCGCGAAGCGCCGATTTCGTAGGAGAGGAACCCGGCATGGATCAGGATCATCAAGGCGATGCACCACCAGTAGAAGATCTCCATGTTCAGGGTATTGGTCATGTCGATGAGGGCTTTAAGCTCCTCCACCGTGGGGGCTTTCTGTTCTTCCATCACTCGATCCTCGATGCAAATGCTTTTGGAATGTTGTGGTGGGCAGAGGGAAGTGGACTGCTTGCCTTTCAAGGCTTTTGTTGTTGTGTGTTCTTCAGGACCTCATCGCTGGCAAGCCAGCTCCCACAGGTTTGGCGGTGCACTCGGTCATTGTGGGAGCTGGCTTGCCAGCGATGCTTTTTCAGGACTGCAACATGTTCTGGATCTGCTGCACCGACTCCTGGGTCCGCCGGGCCAGGTTCCTCACCTCATCCGCCACCACCGCGAACCCCCGGCCCCCTTCACCGGCCCGGGCCGCTTCGATGGCTGCATTCAACGCCAGCAGGTTGGTCTGCTCGGCAATCCCGCGGATCACCCCGGCGACCTGGGCGATCTGCCCGTAGGTGGCCTGGATGCTGGCCTGCTCGCGGTCGTGCAGGCTGGCGGCGGTCTTTTCGTCGCTGATCTCGCGTACCGCGCCAGTGACCCAGGTCAGCCGCCCCTTGGCATCGCGCAGGCAGCGCCCGCGTTCGCGGAACCACACTTCGCCACGGGTCTTGTGGCGCATGCGGTATTCCACGGCGTAGAAGCCGTCGCCGCCGCTGTCGACCATCGAGGCATTGAAGGCCTTCATCACGTTCTTCAGATCGTCGGCATTGACCACCGCGAAGTAGCTGTCCCAGCCATCGGGAAACTCGTCGCGGCCATAGCCGATCAGGGCGCGGAACTGCTCGGACCAGCGAATCAGGTTCTGCGGGTGGTCCGGGTCGCCATTGACCACATTCATCGCCCAGCAGCCCTCGGTCAGGGTGCGCTGGGTCAGCTCCCAGACCTGGCGGTCCTCGTTCCAGCGCTCGCGCTCGGCGTGCAGGCCATCGAGCTGTTGCGTGGCGGCGTCCCGTTCACTGGTCAGCCGCGCCACCTGGGCTTGCGCCTCGGCCAGGTGCCGTTGCAGCGCGTCGAGCTCCTCGGCGGTGCACGGTGGTGGCACATAGCCTTCGGCCTGCTGGCGGATCCGCTGCAGTTCGCTCCAGTCGCGCTGCAGCCCTTCCAGGCTGCCGAGCAAGCGCGGCTGGCGTTGCAGCACCGGCGAATGGGCCGTGGCAGAGCCGTTGCGGGCAAGTTGTTCGAGCCATTGGCTCAGTTCGTTGGCCAGGTCACTGGAAGCTTTGCTGAACCACATCGTCAGGTTCTCCTTGCGCAAGGGACTATCCCTGTCCCTGTTGCCTGCAATTTCCCATCCAGTTTCACGAACGTACCCGACGTTTTTCCGGATCGTAGGCCACGGTGCTGGCGGTCACCGTCGCCGCGATGCGTTTCTGCTGGCCATCCAGCTTGCCCACCTCGACCGCCGTGCCCGGTGCGCAATGGGCCACGTCGAGGCGGCACAGGGCGATATTGCGGCCCAGCACCGGCGAGCGGGTGGCGCTGGTGATCACCCCGACCTGGGCCCGGCCGACCCGCACGCAATCGCCGTGGGCTGCTGGTTCGTTGCCCTCCAGCTCCAGTCCCACCAAGCGCCGTTGCGGCTCGGCACTGCGCCGCAACAGGGCGCTGCGGCCGATAAAGTCGGCCTGCTTGCTGTTCAGCGGCACGCAGAAGCCGATGCCGGCTTCGAACGGATCGGTCTGGTCGCAGAACTCGTAGCCGGCGAAGATCAGCCCGGCCTCGATGCGCAGCATGTCCAGGGCGTCCAGGCCGAGCGGCACCAGGCCCAGTGGATCGCCCAGCTCCCACAGGCGCGTCCACACCGCCATGGCATCCCGTGGATGGCACCAGATCTCATAACCCAGCTCGCCGGTATAGCCGGTGCGCGAGACCATCAGCGGCGGGCCGTTGTAGTCGTCGAGACGGCCGCTGAGGAAGCGGAACCAGCCGAGGTCTTCCAGCGCCGGCTGGGTGCCCGGGGTCCAGATCATGCCCTTGAGCAGGGCACGGGCCAGCGGCCCCTGTACCGCGATATTGTGGATCTGCTCCGAGGCGCTCTTGACCCAGACCTTCATGCCCAGCCGCGCCGCCTGTTCGCGCAGCCAGTCGCCGGCATGGTCCTCGCCGCCGATCCAGCGGAAGGCATCGGCGCCCAGGCGCAGCAGGGTGCCGTCGTCGAGCATGCCGCCGTGCTCGTAGCACATGGCGCTGTACACCACCTGGCCCACCGCCAGCTTGCGCACGTCGCGGGTCAGGCAGAGGTCGAGCAGGGCTTCGGCATCCGGGCCGAGCACTTCGAATTTGCGCAGGGCCGAGAGGTCCATCACCGCCACCCGCTCGCGGCAGCCGTGGTATTCGGCCAGGGTGCCGTAGCCGTCGAACTGGCGCGGGGTCCAGAAGCCGCGGTATTCGATGAATTGCCGGGTCAGGGCGGAGGTGCCGGGGTGAAAGCCGCTTTCCCGGGTCAGTTGTGGTGGCGCATCGGGCGCTTTGCGAGTGGCCATGGCGAGACTGAAACGCTCCTTGGCGGAATAGACGCGGATATGGATGTCGGTGGGCTGCCAGCCGTTGGCCGGGTCGATATCGTCCGGGCATGAGCTGCTGGCGCAGACCAGGTCGGTCATGGCGCGCAGCAGCACGTAGTCGCCCGGGCGCGACCAGGGTTCGTCGACGGTCAGTTGCTGATGGGCATCCACCGCGGTGTTGAAGAAGAAGTTGATCGCCGGCCAGCCGGCCCGGGCACTGACGCCATGGCGGGCGAGGGCGCGGCTGATGTTGTCGCTGCAGTTGTCGTGGCCGAAATAGCCCTGGGCCTCGTAGTAGCGCGCGGTACAGGCGAGGGCGAAGGTGTCGTGGCGGCCAACGGTGTCGCGCACCACTTCCAGCATGGGTTGCAGGTTGCGGTCGTAGAAGCGGCTGAACAGCCCCGGCCCCGGATAGGCATTGCCGTTGAGGGTGCGGGTCACGGTCGGGTCGAGGTCGATCTGCGCGCCCTGGTCGAGGCCACGGCGATCGAAGGCGACGAAGTCCGAGCACTGCCGCCCGGCCACGTCCAGCACCTGGATGTACTGGCCGGCACCGACCACATAGTCGCGGGCGGTGCCGGGGCTGAGGGTGAACTCGTCCAGCACCTCGCCCAGCGGCGCCGGCAGCGGCGGGACATAGTCGGCGCGTGGATTGGCCCGACGTATCAGCAGGCGCAGTTCGCTGGCGCGGGCCTGGCTGTCCACCGCAGTGGCACCGCCAGGGGCGGCGACAAGTACCAGCAACTGCTCGCCGCTATGGAACACCCGGCTGTGCCCGGCCGGGGTCGCTTCGGGCCACAGCCGTGCGGCGTCGGGCAGGTGCCGGCAGTCGATGCCGCGGCGTACCAGCCCGGCACTGACATGGGCCGCCTCGCGACTGCCGTCATGCAACAGATGGGCGATAAAGGCCGCGCCCGACGTGGGCCGCAGGCCCAGCGCACCAAGGGCCTGGCGGTTGCCGGCGAAGGCCAGCAACTCGGCGCCCTGGTCGCCCTCGACATCGATCACTTCCAGGCGATCGCCAGGCTCCAGTTCCACCACGGTCAGCCCGGCGGGCGCCACGCGGTGGCGCTCCACCAGCGGGTTGCGGGCGAACAGTGCCGGCTCCAGCGGCCGTGAAATCACGGGTGCTTGCATGGGCAACTCCTCAAGGGGCGGTCAGTTTGCCGGCGGCCGGGTGCTCGGCCAGGTAGGCGCCGAGGGAGTCGTCCAGCGCTTCCAGCCAGGGCGTGTGGTGCGGCGTGGCCAGGGTGCCGGTGATCAGCGAGCGGTGGCACTTGTCGCGGTAGCCCATGATGTTTTCCGCCTTGTCGTGCTTCCATTCGAGGAAGGTGCGGTTGACCTCGGCAATATCGAAGCTGGGGTAGTCGGTGGCGGCGATCAACTGGCGGATGTACTCGCCCTGGAACTCGAACATCTGCTGGGCGTTTTCCAGGGTCAGCTCGGTTTCGCGCCAGGCCAGGTCCTCGGCATGCATGGCGGCCGGGTCGGGCAGGGCGATGCGTCCGAGGATCACGTCGCGGGCGTACCAGGCCTGGGCATCGAACATGTTGAAGCTGTACCACTGGTCCTGCATGCCGAGGTAGATCAGTTGCGGGTTGGCTTCCCAGAACACGCCCTTGTACAGGTTCAGCGGCCACAGGCGGTTGTCGGTCTTCAGCCGCAGGTCTTCGGCGAGGAAGGGGAAATGGTGCTTGTAGCCGGTGCACAGGATCACCGCATCGACGTGCTTGCTGCTGCCGTCGACGAAGAACGCGGTGCTGCCCTGGACATGGCTGAGCAGCGGTTTTTCTTCCCAGTTCTGCGGCCACTGGTAGCCCATCGGCGCGCTGCGGTAGCAACTGGTGATGCTGCGTGCACCGTACTTGAAGCACTGCGAACCGATGTCCTCGGCGGAATAGCTGCCGCCGACGATGAGCACGTCCTTGCCCTTGAATTCCAGGGCGTCGCGGAAGTCATGGGCGTGCAGGATACGCCCGGCGAAACTCTCGAAACCGGGGAAGGTGGGCACGTTGGGCGTGGAGAAATGCCCGCTGGCGACCACCACGTAGTCGAAGGTTTCGCTGTAGGTCAGGTCGTCGGCGTAGCTGTGGGCGGTGACCTGGAAGGTCTGGCTGGAAGCATCGAAGCGCACGTCGCGCACTGCCGTGTCGAAGCGGATCAGCTCGCGCACGCCGGCCTTTTCCACGCGGCCCTTGATGTAGTCCCAGAGCACTTCCCTGGGTGGGTAGGAGCCCATGGGCCGGCCGAAATGCTCGTCGAAGCTGTAGTCGGCGAATTCCAGGCATTCCTTCGGCCCGTTGGACCACAGGTAGCGGTACATGCTGCCGTGGACCGGCTCGCCGTGCTGGTCGAGGCCGGTGCGCCAGGTGTAGTTCCACATGCCGCCCCAATCGGACTGCTTCTCGAAGCAGACCAGTTCGGGGATGTCGGCGCCCTTGGCCTTGGCCGACTGGAAGGCACGCAACTGGGCCAGGCCGCAGGGGCCGGCGCCGATGATGGCAACGCGTTGGGTCATGGTGGGTACTCCGCATCAGGTTGTCAGGGTGGTGCTGATGGCCCTATCGCTGGCAAGCCAGCTCCCACAGGTTCAGCGGTGCATGCGATCCCTGTGGGAGCCGGCTTGCCGGCGATGAGGCCCTCCCGGCTAGCGGAAAATCACCGTCCGCTCGCCATTGAGAAACACCCGGTGCTCCAGGTGATATTTCACCGCCCGCGACAGGGCCACGGTCTCGGTGTCGCGGCCGATGCTGACCAGGCCGTCGGGCAGCAGCACATGGTCGACCCGCTGCACTTCCTGCTCGATGATCGGGCCCTCGTCGAGGTCGCTGGTGACGTAGTGCGCGGTGGCGCCGATCAGCTTGACCCCGCGCTCCCAGGCCTGGTGATAGGGCTTGGCACCCTTGAACCCGGGGAGGAACGAGTGGTGGATATTGATTGCCCGCCCGGACAGCTGCCGGCACAGGTCATCGGAGAGGATCTGCATGTAGCGGGCGAGCACCACCAGTTCGGTGCCGGTGTCTTCCACCAGCCTGAGCAGCGCCGCTTCCTGCTCGGCCTTGGTGTCCTTGGTCACCGGCAGGTAGACGAAGCGGATCCCCTCGCGCTCGGCCATCGGCCGCAGGTCCAGATGGTTGGAGACGATGGCGGTGATGCGCATGTCCAGCTCGCCCTTCTGGTGGCGGTAGAGCAGGTCGGCCAGGCAGTGGTCGTACTTGCTGACCATCAGCAGCACCGGCATCGGCCGGTTGCCTTCGAACAGCTCCCAGTCCATGGCGAACGGCACGGCGACATCGGCAAAGCCCTGGCGCAGCGCTTCCAGGTCCGGTTTGGCCCCGGCATTGAAGCGGAACACCGCGCGCATGAAGAAGCGTCCGGCCGTCTCGTCATCGAACTGGGCCAGCTCGCTGATATAGCACTCGCGCCCCGCCAGGTAGGTGGTGACCGCGGCAACGATGCCGGAGGTGGCCGGGCAACTGATTTTCAGGATGTAGTGGTTCATATCGGTTTCTCGTGCAGGCAAGGTCGCCCGGGCTCAGCCCTTGGCGGTGCGTTTTTTCTTCTCGGGATCGTCGAACGGCAGGCTGTGGGCGATGGCCTTGACGCTGAGGCTGCCGCGTACTTCCAGGGGCAAGCCCTGGCTGGCGATCTGCGGCTCGACCCGGGCGATGGCCATGGAGCGTTCGGTCAAGCGCGAGTACATGGCGCAGGTGATCACCCCGACCTGCTGGCCGTCGTGCCACAGGGTGTCGCCGTTCTGCGCGGCGACATGGCCGTCGAGCAGCACACCGTAGATCTTGAAGCGCTCCTGATCCTTGCGTCGGTAGTGCTCGCCGGCACCGCGGAAGTCCTGCTTGCCGGGCGACACGGTGAAGTCCAGGCCCAGCTCCCACAGGGTGTCGCCGGCCTTCTGGTCGGCGAAGGGGTACATCTGCGAGTTGTCGTAGGGGTAGAACAGCAGGTAGCTCTCGACCCGCAGCCAGTCCAGGGCGGTGAAGGCGCAGGGGATGATGCCGTGGCCCTGGCCCTTTTCCAGGATGCTGTCCCAGATCAGCGGCGCATCGGCAGCCTTGCAGAAGATCTCGTAGCCGCGCTCGCCGGTGTAGCCGGTGCGCGAGATCATCACCGGACGGTCGAACAGCTTGGTCTGCAAGTGGTGGAAGTAGGGCAGGTCGCGAATGCCTGGCACATGCTCGGCGAGGAAATCCACCGCCTTCGGCCCTTGCAGCGACAGGTCGTGCAGGTCGTCGTCGAACAGCACCGCGACCTGCCGACCTTGGGCCGAGCGGATCAGCATTTCATGACCGATGCCGGCGCCGTGCACCACCATGAAGGCGTTGGGGCCGGTGCGGTAGACGATGCAGTCGTCGGCGAAGGTGCCGTCTTCATCGAGCATGCAGGCGTACACCGATTTGCCCGGGTACAGCTTGGCGATATCGCGGGTGGTGGCGTATTGCAGCAGGCTTTCGGCGTGGGGGCCGACGTAGTGGACCTTCTTCAGCCCGGACACATCCATCAGCCCGGCATGGGTGCGGATGGCCTCGTGGTGGTCGGCCAGGTCGCTGGCGTAGGTCCAGGCGGTGCCCATGCCGTTCCAGTCTTCCAGTTGCGAGCCGAGGGCCAGGTGGCGTTCGCGGAGCGCGCTGATGCGCCATGAGTTGCTCATGGAGAAATCCTCTTGTTGTGAATGGGTTCAGGCGGTGGTGTCGAACTGGCTGAGCCACTCGACCAGCGCCGGGCGGTAGCGGGTCATGCCCTTGTAGTCGGCGATGGCCTCCGGCAGGTCGCGGATCACCCGGTGCAGGCGCTGGGCCCAGGCCGGATTGGTCACCAGTTCGTCAAGGCTGATCAGGTAGGTACGGATGCCGAACAGCAGGGCGTTGGAGCGCGGCAGGCGCAGCATCAGTTGCAGTTCCACGCGCAGGTGCACCAGCTCGCCGGCGTTCTGCGCGGTGACCTTGCCGCGGTCGCTGCCCCACTGGTGGAAGGTCTCCGGCGAGGTGTCCAGGCGCGGGTTGATGGTCAGGGTCCAGTTGAGCCGGCGCACCGGGCTGCCGACCTGGACGTTGAGCAGGTACTTGAGGGCGCGGTCGAACACGCCCATCTGGTTGGCGATCGGCACCGGCGAGTGCCACTGCTTGAAGCTCATCCCGGCATCGAAACGCAGCGACCAGTCGGCCGGGCAGGTGACCATGCCGGCATCCATGAACAGGTCGTCGTCGCGCTGGTCGAGTACGGCGAAGTCGCCCTGGGCCTGACGGGTGATGTATTCCAGTGGCTCGCACGGCAGGCTCGCCGGGTCGCCGAAGGTGAAGCGCTGGTCGATGCCCAGGGCCAGGTTCTGCCAGTGCCAGGCATCGCCATCGCAACTGAGCCTGAAGTGCTCGGGGTAATCGCGGGACAGGTGCTCCATCAGCACCGCCAGGGTGTCCCAGGCGGCCAGGGCCATGTGTGGCATCACCAGGCAGCGCTCCGGGTCCTGTTCCAGTACCCGCGCCCGTTCGGCCATTTCCGAGACGTAGTGCTCGTCGATATCGAAGGTGTGCTCGAACACCGAGCCGGGATCGCGGGATACCGCCGGTTCGATGTTCACCGAGTACATGTACTGGTCTTCCGGGAACGGGAAGGGGAAGCGGGCGATGGCTTCGGCGCTGTTGCGGAAGCTGAAGTCGTCCCGGTAGGTCTCGTGCGCTTTGAAGGTCAGGGTCATGGTCGGGCTCTCTCAGATATCCAGCAGGATCGGTTGGCCGCAGCCGCGGGATACGCAGGGCATCAGGCTGGCGCCGCGTTCGGCGGCGGCGAGGAAGTGGTCGCGGTGCTCGACGTCGCCCTTCAGGTAAGGGGTCTGGCACTGGCCGCAGACACCGCCACGGCACAGGTTGGGGATCTCCAGCCCGGCGCTTTCCAGGGCTTCGAGCAGGCTTTCCTCGGCGCTGACCTCAAGCTGGCGGCCACTGCGCGCCAGCTCGACGCGGAACGGCAGACCCGGCTCGGGTGCGGCGAAGGCTTCGCTATGGATGCGGCGCGGGCTCCAGCCGAGGGCGTCGGCCTGTTCGCGCAGGTCGAGCAGCAGTGACTGCGGACCGCAGGCGTAGACATGGCAGCCCAGCGGGCGCTCGGCGAGCAGCGCGGCGGGGTCGAAACGGCGCTGGCCGGCCGGGTATTCGTGCAGGCGCGGGCCGAGGCGCTGGCGCAGTTCATCGAGGTAGGCATCGCTGCTGCCGGCGCGGTAGGCGTAGTGCAGCTCGAACGCTTCGCCCCGGCGCAGCAGTTCGTGGCTATGGGCGAGCAGGGGGGTGATGCCGATGCCGGCGGCTACCAGCAGATGCTGGCGTGCCTTGCCCGACAGCGGGAACAGGTTGGCCGGGGCGCCGATCTTCAGGGTGTCGCCGCTGCGCAGCTGCTGGTGCAGGTAGCGCGAGCCACCGCGGGAGGTGTCCTGATGACGCACGGCGATGCGATAGTCACCGCCTGCGGCCGGATCGCCCAGCAGGGAATAGGCATTGCGCCGGCCATTGGGCAGGTGCACCTGGACATGGCTGCCGGCGGAGTAGCGCGGCAGTTCGCCGTGCAACGCTTGCAGGCTGAACTCGCGGATCACCGGGGTGAGCTCGCGGATGGCGGCGATACGAACCTCGATCATGGGCGCACCTCGGCATAAGGTTGCTCGGCATCGGCGCAGACCCCGAGGTAGGCGCCGAGGCGCTGGGAGAAGTGGCGGCGCACTTCCAGCTTCACGCCGCAGCGGACGCAGGTCAGGGTGTCGGCGGCGCTGGCCGCCTGGCAGCTGGCGCAGTGCACGCAGAACACCCGGCGGGTGCTGGCGGCGCTGCTGCTGATATGGATTTCGTCGTCTTCCAGGCCGGCGGCGCGGGCCAGGGCATGCAGCGGCCAGACGAAGGCCTGGTCACCACGCAGTTCCAGGCGCAGGCCGACCCGGGCATCGCGCAGGTAGTCGACCAAGGCCTGGTGCAGGGCGGCGACGTCGGCGTAGTCGGGCAGGGCCAGGTGAATCAGGGGCAGGTCGCTGGTGCTGACGGCCTCGCCGGTCTGGGTCACCAGCAGATGCTCGCGGGCCTTGGGGCCGGGAGTCTGGCTGGCGTAGCGTGGGACGCTGAAGGGGTGATAGGTCGTGCTGCTCATTGAAACCTCGGCGTGGGTCGCTGTTTCCTGTTGGGCTAAATAATTTCTCCATGGGAATTTCCGCTCAATCCTCTAGAGGAGATATGCCAAAAGGGGTAGTCGGCCTGGAAAGGCATGCTCCTTGCTGCATCCAGCTACCCGCCGGAGGAGAAGAGGGATGCCCAACGCCTTGCTGTCCGCGCCTGTCGCGCCATCGCTACCCGCCTGGGACGAACTGACCGAGCGCGAGGGGCAGACCCTGACGCTGCTCGCCAACGGCCTGAGCAACAAGCAGATCGCCCGTGAACTGGGGATCAGCGACGGCACTGTGAAGATCTACGTGCGCAACCTGCTGCGGAAATTCCGCCTCAATTCGCGGCTCGAACTGGCCACGCGGATCCACCGTGGCGGGGCGTCCTGGCGCGGAAATGAGGAGGGGGGATTGCCCGAGGAAGGTGCAACACTGTCTGTTCCCGCACCGATTCCGTTCGCCCACGGCCTGCTCGACGAACTGCCCGGGCTGATCTACCGCGGCCAGAACGACCGCAGCTGGTACATGGAATATGTCAGCGCCGGCTGCCTGCCGCTCACCGGCTACCCGGCCGACTACCTCACCAGCAACCCGCAGCGCAGCTTCGGCTCGCTGATCCTCGACGAATACGCCGACTACATCTGGTATTGCGTGCAATGCGCACTGCTCAAGCACGAGCCCTACCAGCTCAGCTACCGCATCCGCAGCGCCGAAGGGCGGATCAAGAATGTCTGGGAGACCGGGGTGGGGATCTATTCCGCCAGCGGTGAAGTGCTGGGGGTGGAAGGGGCGATCTTCGAGCGGCTGGAGAATTGGCCGTAGGCCTGACAGGACATCGCATCAAGGCTGCCACGCGCTTGTCTTGATCCTTGCAGCGCTCTTGAGATCGTGCGCCGCCCGCGCGGCGCATCGCCGGCAACGCCGGCTCCCACATTTATTGCAACGTACCTATGCCTGTCAGGCCATGGTTGACCGCCTTGTTTGCACGGCGCTATATCGAGTCGAGCCCAATGACCACCCCGCGATAGATCGCCGGGCATCCAAGGCTGACAGCGCAAATCTCACAGGCCATGGCACGTTGCAACAGATGTGGGAGCGGCTGTTAGCCGCGATGCGCCGCGCGGGCGGCGCTCGGTCTTGAGGGCGCTAGAGAGACATGCGGCATGCGCTTCGCGATGCGCCGCGCGGGCGGCGCTCGGTCTTGAGGGCGCTAGAGAGATACCGGCATGCGCTTCGCCGCAGACGTCCCACCCCCCTACCTGATATTTCTGCCAGTTGTGCAGCGGCCACACTTGGTCGTCCAATCGTCCCGGGGCCGATACGATTGGAGACAGGTCATGGGCAGCGACGAACACATGGCAACGCAAGGAAGCCTGGGCGAAACCCTCGAGCGCTACAACCAGCGCATCAGGGCCCTGGCGGAAGGGAACGACAGCGCCAGCCTGGAGCCGGTGTTCATCCCGGGCATGGTCGATCCGGTGCAGACCGAGGGCGCCGTTGGCGGGGTTGGCTACAACCTGGCCCACGGCAACCTGGACGGCCTGCTGATCCTGATCCAGAGGTACGTCAACATGGCGACGGGCGACTCGATCGAGGTGTTCTGGGGCGACGACACCCTGCCGGTGGCGCACGAGGTGGTGCCGCCGGACCACGGCGACGGCGGTTACTGGATGTACGTCGCGTCGAACCGCATACCCCTCGGCATCCACCCCTTGTACTGCCGGGTGACCCGCGCCGGTGGCGGTAATGACAGCGAGTCGCTGCCGATCAATATTCTCGCGCGCTTCGATTTTCCCGGTGGCACCGATCCGCAGCCGGACAACCCTGGCCACCAGAACCTGCCACCGCCCGAGCCGGACCTGCCGGCCAACGGCGTGATCGACGAAGAGGCGGCGAAGCAGGGGGTGAAGGTGACCATCGGCGCCTACCCGAACATCCGCCAGTACGACCGCATCACCCTCAGTTGGGGCGGCGAGGAAGTGAAGGCCGAGGTGACCAGCGCTGATATCGACGCCGGCTTCATCGAGATCCTGGTGCCGGAAGCGGTGATTCTCGCGGCGGGCGACAGTGATCGACTGGTGCTCATCTACCGCGTGGTCGACGAGGTCCACAACCAGTCCAGCGACTGGTCGCCACGCACCTACGTGACGGTGGAGGTCGGCAAGGACCTGCTGGCAGAACCGTTGATCATCAACCCGGACGACGAAGCCGCCGATTGGGACGTGATCGATCTCGACAAACTGGAGGGAGAAGACCTGCCTATCCGGGTGATGCTGCTGAACGGCGGTCCGGTGCAGATCGGCGATAGGGTCACGGTGAAGTGGGTGGGTATCACCTCGCAGGGCCAGGACTCGGCGATCGACCTTCCGCCGCAGCGGGTGCCGACCCTGCCCATGGTCCTCGACTTCCACGTGGCCAATGCCGACCTGCAGCCATTGCCGCAGGGCCGTGGCATCGCCGCGTACAGCATCAGCCGCGACGGCTTGCCGGTGGCCAGCTCCAAGCGTGCCTTCGTGGTCTTTCTCGGGGTCGAGCGCGGCCTGCCCAAGCCCGAGGTTCGCGAAGCCTTGGCCGGCGTGCTCGATCCCGAACTGGACCTGGCCACGGTGGTAGTGCCGGGCGAGGTCTTGCAGTCTGGCGACATGGTATTTCTCACGTGGCTGGGGACCCGCGCCAACGGCACGCCGTTGCTGTTCACCGCCGAGCGCCCGGTCAGTGGTGGCGGTGCCGGGCAGCCGATGACCTTCTTCGTCGACGGCGCCGACTGGATCAAGCCGCTGGAGGGCGGCGAGCTCAGCGTGCACTACGCCATCGGCCGCGCCGGAACGGAACTGCCGCTGCAATCGGAGCGCGAGCGCCTGGCCGTCGGCGATATCCGCTTCGAACTCGATCCGCCCTTTACCCGGCCACCGGCTCAGGACGGCGTGCTTGATCCGGCGTTGATCGACGGACTCCTGGAGATCGCCATCGCACCTTATCCGGACATGGCCGCCGAGCAGATCGTCCACCTGGCCTGGCGCGCCGACCTGGGGCCGGGTCACGACGACCAGGTGCCGATCACCGAGTTCTCCGTCGACCGCGAGGTGGTGTTCACCCTGACCCGGGAGCGGGTCCTGGACAACCTCGGCGCACTGGTGGAGATCTCGTACCTGGTGGAGACACCCGGGCAACCGCCTCGTCACTCGGCGGTCACCCGCCTGCGCATCGGTGTGGCGACGGTCGAACTGCCGCTGGCAGTCTTCACCGCCGCTGACCTGGACAACCGCCTCGATATCAACGATGTACTCGACGGTGCCGAAGTGCTGATCGACGCCTCGGCGGCATTCAAGGACGGCGACCGGGTCACGGTGCAGGTGATCAGCGGCGTCAGTGGCGGTACCCACAGCATCGAGCACCGTGTCGACCCCGGCGAGGGTGGCCAGCAGGTCCGGGTCACGGTGCCCTACGAGGTGATTGCGGTCAGTGTCGGCACCGAGATCACCCTGAGCTACGAGATCCAGCGCAGCGCAGGCGGACCGGTGGAACCGTCGGACATCAATCCCTATCAGGTGATTCGCCAGGTCGGCGCGGGGGATCTGCTGGTCATGGGCGCGCGCTGGAATGCCAGCACCACCGCAGCTTCGCGGTCGCCACGCATGCTCAGTGCCTTCGAAGCCTCGTCCGGCAAGCCGTTGCAGGCCGAGTGGCGCTACGACGGTAGCAGCCAATGGGCCCAGGCCAGCCAATGGATCGATACCCATCCCTGGTTGAAGCTGTACGTGCGCAGCCGGGATGACGCCATGCTGCTCAACCCGGCGAATATCTTCGGCAATGGCCAGGTTCTTGCAGCTTCCAGGTACGGCAGGTTCATGGCGATGCGCGATGAACGGGTCGTGGATGGGCAGCCGGTGGTCGATCTTGTGGCTTGGGGCAGCGAGGATTTCGAAGAAGAGCTGCTTGGTCTTACCGATGTGGCGGAAGTGAGCTGTACCCGCAACGTTTTTGCCGTGCGCCTGCGCAGCACCAGGGTGGTGTGTGTCGGCATGGGGCTTGACGCTGATCTGCCTGCGGAGGAAAGTGACGACTTTGCCCAGGTCAGAGGCAACGATTACGCCTTTCTCGGCCTCAAGCGCGATGGACGACTCTATGCCTGGGGCGGGGTGGGAGGCAGTGTGCCGGTGCCGCCGGATCTCGAAGCACACCGCGACTATGTGGAATTGTGCGGCGGCTTTGCGTACTTCGCCGCGCGACGGGCCAGCGGGCATGTCGTGACCTGGAGCATCGATCTTCGTCCCGGGCAGGAAGAACTCGACGACATCACCGCGTTCATCGCCAACAACAATGCCTTTGCCGCGCTACGGCAAAGCGATGGTCTGGGCCGGGTAATCGCCTGGGAGAGCGAGGACGGTGGCGGAGTGACCCCGCCGCCGATCTCCGACCTGATCAACGTCCGCACACTGGGGGCCGCGACGGGTGCAGCCTTCAGCGTGATCCTCGACGACCACTCGGTGCGAGCCTGGGGTGCCGAGGAAGCTGGTGGTGAAGTGCCGGAAGACATTGGCCAGCTGAACAACGTCGTGGAAGTCACCAGCACCCTGAATGCCTTCTGTGCCCGCCTCGGGGATGGGCGGGTGGTGGCCTGGCCGTACAGCGTCGACGAAGGCGTCGTGCCCGAGGACATCGCCGACCTGACCAATATCGTGCAGGTGGTGGGCAATGCCAGTTGTTTCGCCGCACTGTGCCGGGACGGCTCGGTAGTCGCCTGGGGCGACCCCGAACTGGGTGGCGATACCTCGCCGGTGGCGGCGCAGCTGTACGATGTCCGCGCGATCTACAGCAACCCCTGTGCTTTCATCGCCCTGACCGCCGATGGCCGTGTCGTGACCTGGGGCCTGAAAGATGGGGGCGGCGACAGCAGCGAGCAGCAGCCCGAACTGGCGCACAAGGTGACCGTGGGGCGGCGGATCAGCCTTGCGGAGGCGGAGGTGGTGTGCGGGGTAGTCACGCAGGAAACCAGCGGCGACTGAGCGAGCCAGGTATGCCTCGCTTCCATGATCTTGCCGGTGGTGTTGATCTTGCGGGGCTCATCGCTGGCAAGCCAGCTCCCACAGGTTCCCGTGTCAGGCCTGGATCATGCGGCTGACCCGGAACCCTGGGAGCCGGCTTGCCGGCGATGAGGCCATCAGCCTCGACATCGATCTTGCTGAATTGTTCTTGCC
>NZ_JBMDIJ010000048.1:0-49872 GCF_057808595.1 Pseudomonas sp. FG98
CATCGCGGCGGTCCGGCGTTCCGGTAAACCCGCTCCCACAGGGTCCGCGCCGCTCCTAGATCTGTTCTCTGCGCGGCAGCGCAGCCTGAGAGGCTGGGCGGACTGCCACAGGGTCTGTGCAATACAGATAAAACGTGTCTTTTCCTGCTTATGGGCGTCGAAATCCCGTCACTGCCCAACGGAACCCTCCATGAGCTTCATTCTGAGCAACCTGACCAATCTGCTGGCCGCCCTCTGGTTCATCCTCTGTTGGGGCGGCTACACCCGTTACGCCACCTGGAAAGGCCGCGATACCGCCTGCCTGGCCAGTGTGATGCACCTGTACCGGGAAGACTGGATGCGCCGCATGCTGCTGCGCGACAACCGCATCGCCGACGCCAGCGTGATCGGCAATCTGGAGCGCAACGCTTCGTTCTTCGCGTCCAGCACCCTGATCATCCTCGCCGGTATTCTCACCGTACTCGGTGCCTCCGACCGGGCGCTGTCGTTGCTGGCCGACCTGCCACTGGTCCAGCAAGCCTCGCAAAGCATGTCGGAAATCAAGCTGCTGTGCCTGGCCATCGTCTTTGTCTATGCCTTCTTCACCTTCAGTTGGTGCATGCGCCAGTACAACTTCGCCGCCGTGCTGGTGGGTTCGGCGCCGATGATCGGCGAACGCCAGGTCAGCGAGCAGGAGCGCAAGGCTTTTGCCGCTCGGGCGGCGAGGGTGATTTCCATGGCCGCCAACCAGTTCAACTTCGGTTTGCGTTCTTACTATTTCGGCATGGCCATGTTGAGTTGGTTCGTCAGTCCATGGGCGTTCATGGCGATGAGTGCAGGGGTGGTACTGGTGTTATACCGCCGTGAGTTCCATTCGGACGTGCTGGAAGTGATGGTCTATACCCCGACCGAAAGCACGCCAGCTGAAGTGTCCAGGGACGCCGCTTGAATGCCATCCATATGAATGACCAGCTGTTCGCGGAAAGTTTTATTGAACTTTCCGGGACAATAAAAAACCCGACCTGAGTCGGGTTTTTTTATTCCAGCAAGACTTATTGCTTGGCAGGTTCTGCCGGTGCAGCTGGAGCAGCTTCTGGAGCCGGGGTGGCTGGAGCAGCTTCTTTAGCAGCTTCTTCAGCGGCTTTTTGTTCAGCTTCAGCGGAATCTTTGGCGGCTTCAGCGTTTTCTTTAGCGGCCTCGTTCACTTTATCCTGAGCTTCGTCCATCTTCTGCTGGGCTTGCTCGGCATGTTGTTGAGCATCCTGTGCCTTGTTTTCGCTGGCTTTATCGCAAGCGGCGAGGCCCAGAGCGGCGGCGATCATGACGGCATAAGCAAAAGGTTTACGCATGGGGTGTTTCTCCTTGTGGAATAGCAGTACTTGAATCCTTTGAGTTGTCCCTCGGGATTTAAGTTCCGCGCACGATACACATATATAAGTTACGGATCCATATGGACTTTTTGTCGGTCTTGTGCAGGTCCGCACAATTACGGAGAAATCTTCGGGAATGAATGATTCGACGTTGCAGGAGCGTGCCGAGCGCTTTCTTTCCGCCTTGCGTCATTGCCAGGTATTGAACATGCAAGTTCACTCCGTAGACAGCGAAGGCATTGTCCTGCGTTTGCCCTACAGCGCTTCGCTGGTCGGCAACCCGCAGACTGGAGCGGTTCATGGCGGTGCCATCACTACCCTGATGGACACAGCCCTGGGCATGGCCACGCTCTGTTCGCTGCCCGAATTCGAAGTCTGCCCGACCCTTGACCTGCGCATCGACTACATGAGCCCCGGCGTCGCCAACCAGGATTTGTTCGGCCACGCCCACTGCTACCGGGTCAGCCGCGAGGTGATCTTCATCCGTGGTACCGCCTACCAGGACGATCCCGAGCAGCCCATTGCCCAGGTGGTCGGCACCTACATGCGCCTGGGCAAGGACATCAAGGGTGGCCTCACCTTCGCCCGCAAGCTCAAGGGGGAGGGGCAATGATTCCTGCCGACATCCATCAGCAATTGCGTGAAGCCCACGGTCGTGGCGATTACTCGGCCCTGTTGCAACTGATTCCCTATGCCGGGCTGATCGGCATCGAGTGCAGCCGTGATGGCGACGATCTGCTGTTTCGCCTGCCGGCCAATCCGGACAACATCGGCAACCCGCTGCTGCCGGCGATACACGGCGGCGTGATCGCCGGCTTCATGGAGCTCTCGGCAGCGCTGTACCTGCTGATCTTCAGCGAGAGCGCGAGCATCCCGAAGATCATCGACTTCTCCATCGATTACCTGCGCGCCGGGCATTTCCGCGACACCTGGGCACGTTGCCAGTTGTGGCGCCAGGGGCGGCGGGTGACCAACGTGGCGATTACCGCCTGGCAAGGCGACGTCAACGAGCCCATCGCCACGGCCCGGGCACATTTCAAGATCAAAGAACTGTCCGCACCCTTGAAATAGTCAGGCCCGGCCCCATCTGCTGTTCATCCCGCTGCGACTGGCGGAGTGCGAGCCCGGAAGGCCCGCCTGCCAGCGCGACCAATGCCATCAGATCGGAGTTTTGAAGACCATGAGTGTGGAGACTCAAAAAGAAACCCTGGGCTTCCAGACCGAGGTGAAGCAACTGCTGCACCTCATGATCCATTCGCTGTATTCGAATAAAGAGATCTTCCTTCGCGAACTGATCTCCAACGCCTCCGACGCCGTCGACAAGCTGCGTTTCGAGGCCCTGGCCAAGCCTGAACTGCTCGAAGGCGGCGCCGATCTGAAGATCCGCGTCAGCTTCGACAAGGACGCCAACACCGTCATCCTCGAAGACAACGGCATCGGCATGAGCCGTGACGAAGTCATCGCGCACCTCGGCACCATCGCCAAGTCCGGCACTGCCGACTTCATGAAGAACCTCACCGGCGACCAGAAGAAGGACTCGCACCTGATCGGTCAGTTCGGCGTGGGCTTCTACTCTGCCTTCATCGTCGCCGACCAGGTCGAAGTGTTCAGCCGTCGTGCCGGCCTGCCGGCCGCCGAAGGCGTGCACTGGTCGTCGAAAGGCGAGGGCGAATTCGAAGTCGCCACCATCGAAAAAGCCGAGCGCGGTACCCGTATCGTCCTGCACCTGAAGAAGGGTGAGGAAGAGTTCGCCGACGGTTGGCGCCTGCGCAACATCGTCAAGAAATACTCCGACCATATCGCCCTGCCGATCGAGCTGCCGAAGGATGCCGAAGCGGCCGAAGGCGAGGAGAAGCCGGCCCAGGAGTGGGAAACCGTCAACCGCGCCAGCGCCCTGTGGACCCGTCCGCGTACCGAGATCAAGGACGAGGAATACCAGGAGTTCTACAAGCATATCGGTCACGATTTCGAGAATCCGCTGGCCTGGAGCCACAACAAGGTCGAAGGCAAGCTGGAATACAACTCGCTGCTGTTCGTCCCGGCCCGTGCGCCGTTCGACCTGTACCAGCGTGAAGCGCCACGCGGCCTGAAACTGTACGTGCAGCGCGTGTTCATCATGGACCAGGCGGAATCCTTCCTGCCGCTGTACCTGCGCTTCATCAAGGGTGTGGTCGACTCCAACGACCTGTCGCTGAACGTTTCCCGCGAGATCCTGCAGAAAGACCCGATCATCGACTCGATGAAGTCGGCGCTGACCAAGCGCGTGCTGGACATGCTGGAGAAACTGGCGAAGAACGAGCCTGAGCAATACAAGTCGTTCTGGAAAAACTTCGGCCAGGTCCTCAAGGAAGGCCCGGCGGAAGACTTCGCCAACAAGGAGAAGATCGCCGGCCTGCTGCGCTTCGCCTCGACCCATGAGGAAGGCGGCGAGCAGAACGTCTCCCTGGCCGACTATCTGGCCCGCGCCAAGGAAGGTCAGGACAAGATCTACTTCCTCACCGGCGAGTCCTACGCCCAGGTCAAGAACAGCCCGCACCTGGAGGTCTTCCGCAAGAAAGGCATCGAAGTGCTGCTGCTGACCGACCGTATCGACGAGTGGCTGATGAGCTACCTCAACGAATTCGACGGCAAGAGCTTCGTCGACGTTGCCCGCGGCGACCTCGACCTCGGCAAGCTGGACTCGGAAGAGGACAAGAAGGCCCAGGAAGAGATCGCCAAGGACAAGGAAGGCCTGGTCGAGCGCCTCAAGGCCGCGCTGGGTGACAGCGTCAGCGAAGTGCGCGTGTCGCACCGCCTGACCGACTCGCCGGCGATCCTCGCCATCGGTGAACAGGACCTTGGCCTGCAGATGCGCCAGATCCTCGAAGCCAGTGGGCAGAAGGTGCCGGACTCCAAGCCGATCTTCGAATTCAACCCGAGCCATCCGCTGATCGAGAAACTGGACAACGAGCAGAGCGAAGACCGTTTCGCCGACTTCTCGCACATCCTCTTCGATCAGGCCGCGCTGGCTGCCGGCGACAGCCTGAAAGATCCGGCCGCCTACGTGCGCCGTCTGAACAAGCTGCTGGTCGAACTGTCGGTTTGACCTGACACAGGAAAGCCCGCTTCGGCGGGCTTTTTTCATGGTCCAAGGAGAATTGAATGAGCAAGGTGACAATCGAATCGCTGGTCTATCACGTCGCCGGCAAGGCCTATGAAAGCCGCCTGGTCTACACCCATGGCGCCACGCAACAGCCGGGCCTGATCATGGCGCCGAACTGGATGGGCATCAGCGAGGGGGCCGAGCGTATCGCCCGGGCTGTGGCCGAGCAGGGCTACGTGGTGTTGATCGCCGACCTCTATGGCCAATCGGTACGTCCGCAGAACGGTGACGAGGCCGGCGCGGCGATGATGCCGCTGAAGAACGATCGTGCCGAGCTGCGCAAGCGCATGCAGGCGGCCCTGGCCCAGTTGCTGGGCCAGTCGAAGGCGGTGCTGACCCCCGGCAAGCTGGCGGCCTTCGGTTTCTGCTTCGGTGGCTGCTGCGCCCTGGAGCTGGCCCGCGATGGGGCGCCGTTGCAGGCTGCCGTGTCGTTCCATGGCACCCTGGACACGCCGAATCCGGCCGATGCGCAGAACATCAAGGGTTCGGTGCTGGTGCTGCATGGTGCCGCCGACCCGCTGGTGCCCAAGGAGCAACTGCCGGCCTTCGAAGCCGAGATGGACGCGGCGAAAGTGGACTGGCAACTGCTCAGCTACGGCGGTGCGGTGCATTCCTTCACTGATCCGTCGGCCAATGTACCGGGCAAGATGAAGTACGACGCGCGCACCTCAAAGCGGGCGTTCCAGGCGATGCACAATCTGCTGGATGAAGTGTTCAAGGCTTGAGTGCCAGAGACCTGTGGGAGCGGGTTCACCCGCGATTGCAGTAGTGAATTCACTGGAGCAATCGCGGGTGAACCCGCTCCCACAAGGGGGCATTGCCAGCTCAGGGCAGCTCTATCCTCCCTGACTCCCCCGCAACCACCGGCCAATCCCCGGCCGCCCACTTTTCCCGGGCCCGATCGATCAACCCCGGATCGCTCGCCACGAAATTCCAGTTCATCCGCCGCGGCCCATCCAGTGGTGCGCCGCCGATGATCGCCAGATGACTTTCCCCCTCGGAATAGAGGCTGGCTTCCTCGCCCTCGGCAAGCACCACCAGCGTCTGCGGCTCCAGCACCTCATCATCCAGGCGCACCTCCCCGGACAGCACATACACCGCCCGCTCCTGATGCTCGGTCGGCACGCACAGGGTGGTAGCGGCCTCCATGAACACCTCCGCATATAGCGTCGGCGACAGTACCGGCACCGGCGATTCCAGGCAGAAGCCGCTGCCGGCGATCATGCGGATCCTCACTCCCAGCGACTCGCTGAAGGGCAGGCTGGTGGCGGGGTGATGGCTGTAGTGGCCGGCGCCTTGTTCCGCTGCTTTCGGCGAAGCCAGCCAGATCTGCAAACCGTGCAGCCGCGAGCCTTTTTCCAGTAGATCCTGTGGCGTGCGCTCGACGTGGGCGATGGCCGCGCCTGCGGTCATCCAGCTCACTTCGCCAGGCTTGACCCTCTGCTCGGAGCCCAGGCTGTCCTTGTGCAGCAGTTCACCCTCGAACAGGTAGGTCAGGGTCGACAGACCGATATGCGGATGCTGGCGGATGTCCATGCCGTGCCCCGGTTGATAGGTGGTCTCGAGCATATGGTCGAAGAACACGAAGGGCCCGACGCTGCGACATTTGGCCGAGGGCAGCGGGCGCAGGATGGGTTGGCCCTCCACCGACTCGGCGCGGGGGCGGATTACCAGGGGCGAGGTCATGACGGGCTCCAGCCAGGATGAAGTCGGCCTAGCATAGCGAACCGTCGTAGGAGGCGCGCGGTCCAACCTGTCCGAAGCATGACGAAGGAGGGTGGGAATGTTCGCAAGAACCTTGGGTGGACTGCTGTTCGCCGGGCTATTGTTCGGCGAGGCGCAGGCACGGGACTACCGCTACAGCGACGCCCACCTCCATTACGTGGATTTCTTCCAGGAAACCGAGGGTATGCCGGCGCTGCTGGAGGCCATGGACAAGGCGGGTATCGAGCAGTCGATGATCAGCGGCATTCCGGTGGCGAAGAAATGGCACGAGGACGAACCCAAGCGTCCGCGCTATTACGCCGGCGACGATGCCGACGCCTATTGGTACAGCGCCACCGATATCTACGTCGCCGCGGCCCTGGAGAAGCTCGCGCCCGAGCAGCGCAAGCGCTTCCACCCGTTCCTGACCGGCTTCAACCCCGTGGACAAGAACGCGGTGGCGCATATCGAGCGCATGCTGGAACTGCATCCCGGGCTCTGGCAGGGCATAGGCGAGGTGTTCACCCGTCACGATGATCTCACCGCCCTTACCAGCGGCGACACGCCCCGGGCCAACAACGAGGCGATGACACGCATCTACCACCTGGCCGCAGAGCAGGACATGCCGGTGCTGCTGCACTCCAATATCACCTCCAAGCGCGAGCGCAATCCGTTGTACCTGGCGGAGATCGAGGAGCCGCTGCGCAACCATCCGCACACCCGCTTCATCTGGGCCCATGCTGGCAGCAGCATGGAAATCCATCGGCATCAGACGCAGATGGACTTTCTGCTACCGACCCTGACACGGCTGCTGGAGGATTACCCGAACCTCTACGTCGACCTGTCCTGGAGCGTGCTGCAGCCGTATCTGCTGGACGACCAGGGCAAGCCCAGGGATGCCTGGCTGGCGCTGGTCAAACGCTTCCCCGAGCGCTTCATGCTCGGTTCCGACGTGGTCGGGCGATTCGGTAGCCTGGGCGAGCAACTGCACGGTTTCGATCCGTTCCTCGATGCCTTGCCGGAGGAAGTCGCGCGCAAGGTGGCCAGGGACAACTTCCTCGCGGTGCTGCCCAGGACGCGTTGAGCGGGATTGTCATCAGCCTGTCATGCCAAGGTCATAGTCTGCCGCGATCCACAACAGAGGAAGCGCAGTATGTTGACTAGCCGTTTTAGCGCCCTGCTCGGGCTGATGTGCATCGCCGGCCTGGCCCAGGCCGAGGTGCGCGTGCAAGGCCCGGTGGAATATGGCGTGTTCGAGACCAACATCAAGAACCCCCAGCCCGGTGAGCGCGTGATCACCATGAGCAGCCAGAACATCCAGGCCACCGACGTGGTACCGGCCAAACTGGGCAGCAAGTTCGGCATCCGCTATCGCCTGGAAGGCAAGACTGCCGACGACACTCCGCTGACCCTGCTGTATCTCACTCCAGGCATCGTCACCCCGGATGGCAAGCGCCACGACAAGTTCGAGGTGATCCAGAAGCTGGTTCCGGGTGCCCCGCAGGACGTCATGGCCTACGAATTCACCGAGCATCACGAAGCGATTCCAGGCGACTGGCATTTCATGGTGTTCCAAGGGGATCGGCTGCTGGCGGAGAAACGTTTCACCGTTCGCTGAACTTTCCTCTGCGGCAGCTGTCGCGATGGTTGGGCGATTTGATATCACCATTTCTTCTTACGCAAAAAATCTACGGTCCGATACCTTCTAAAGAAGTGTCTGCTGCATGACCGATGCAGCGCTTTCGGAAGGAACCGTACGATGAGTCTGAGAAGCTTGAACATAGCGCCCCGGGCTGGATTGGGGTTCGGCCTGCTGGCGCTATTGGTGGTGACCCTGGGGTTGTTCGCGCTGGCGCAGATGTCGAGCATGCGCGAGCAGTCCGAGCAGGTGGAAAGCAACTGGCTGCCCAGTGTCATCAATGTCGGCACCATGAGTCAGGACATGCTGCGCATTCGTGCCCTGACCCTGCGGCTGCTGATCACCAGTGACCCTGCGACACGGCAGCAGAGCGTCACCCGTATCGACGGCCTCAAGCAGGCCCTGGCCAAGGCGCAGGCCGACTACGATGCGCTGATCGTGCTGCCCGAGGAGCGGGTGCTGTTCGATCGCTACCTCGACTTGCAGAAGCAGTACCTGACGCTGCAGGCCCAGGTCATGAGCCTGGCCACCGGCGGTCAGGTCGAAGCGGCGGTGGCCTTGGTCAACGGTGAAATGAACCAGTTGGCCGATACCCTCACCGCGACCCTCAATCAGCTGATCGATCTCAATAACCAGCATGCCCACATGGCTACCGACAAATCCCAGGCGGTGTACGCCGGTGCGCGGGTTTGGGTGATCGGTCTGTTGCTCGGTGCACTGGTGCTGACGGTGATCCTGGCGCTGGTACTGACCCGCAGCATCGTCCGTCCACTGGCGCAATCGCTGCAGGTGGCGGAAGTGGTGGCCACCGGCGACCTGACCCCGCAGATCACCGTCCACGGTCGTGACGAGCCGGCGCGCCTGTTGGTGGCGCTGAAGCAGATGCAACAGAGCCTGCGCGACACCATCGGGCGCATTTCCGACTCGTCCAACCAGTTGGCCTCGGCTTCGGAGGAGCTCAGTGCGGTCACCGAGGATGCTACCCGTGGCCTGCAGCAGCAGACCCAGGAAATCGAACAGGCAGCCACGGCGGTCAACCAGATGACGGCAGCGGTGGAGGAGGTGGCCAGCAACGCTGTGGCTACCTCGGAGGCGTCCCGCGAGTCGGACCGCATTGCCCGTCAGGGCGCGGCCCAGGTGCAGCAGACGGTGGTGTCGATCGAGGAGCTGGCGGCCGGGGTGAGCCTCAACGTCGACGAGGTCGGGCAACTGGCGGAGCAGGTCCACGGCATTTCCAAGGTGCTCGATGTGATCGGCTCGATTGCCGAACAGACCAACCTGCTGGCGCTGAACGCAGCGATCGAGGCGGCCCGGGCGGGGGATGCCGGGCGTGGGTTCGCCGTGGTCGCCGACGAGGTGCGGGCTTTGGCCCATCGCACCCAGCAGTCGACCCGGGAGATCGAGCAGATGATCGACGGCATCCAGCAGGGCACCGACCGAGCCGTGGATGGTATGCAGCAGACTCGCGAGCGGGCCCGCAGCACCCTGGATGGCGCCCATGCGGCGGGAGCGGCGCTGGAAGAGATTGCCGCGGCGATCAGCCGGATCAACGAGCGCAACCTGGTGATTGCCAGTGCCTCGGAACAGCAGGCGCAGGTGGCGCGGGAGGTGGATCGCAACCTCACCAATATCCGCGACCTGGCCTTGCAGAGTTCGGCCGGGGCCAGCCAGACGGTGGAGGCGAGCCAGGCCCTGTCGCAGCTGGCGGTGGACCTGAACGGGTTGGTGAGGCGCTTCTCGGTGTAGGGCTTTCGGGCCTCATCGCTGGCAACGCCAGCTCCCACAGGGTCCATGTCGCCCTTTAGGCCTGTTATCTGCACGACAGCGCAGCCTGAAAGGCTGGGTGGACTCCCACAGATATCGCGGGCACCGCCAAACTCTGTGGGAGCTGGCTTGCCAGCGATGAGGTCCTGAAGGCCCGGAAACAAAAACGCCCCGGACATGGCCGGGGCGTTTTCAGTGCTACGGGCTAAGTCTTACTTGCCTTCCCAGCGCTTCAGCACCAGGGTGGCGTTGGTGCCGCCGAAGCCGAAGCTGTTGCTCATCACGGTGTCGATCTTGGCGTTTTCGCGGGTTTCGCGAATCACCGGCAGGTCGGCGACTTCCGGATCCAGCTCGTCGATGTTGGCGGAACCGGCGATGAACTTGCCTTCCATCATCAGCAGGCAGTAGATCGCTTCGTGCACGCCAGCGGCGCCCAGGGAGTGACCGGACAGGCTCTTGGTCGAGCTGATGGCCGGAGCCTTGTCGCCGAACACTTCACGCACGCCTTTCATTTCCGCGACGTCGCCGACCGGAGTCGAGGTGCCGTGGGTGTTCAGGTAGTCGATCGGGGTGTCGACAGTGGACAGCGCCTGCTGCATGCAGCGGATCGCGCCTTCGCCGCTTGGGGCGACCATGTCGTAGCCGTCGGAAGTAGCGCCGTAGCCGACGATTTCCGCGTAGATCTTGGCGCCACGGGCCAGGGCGTGTTCCAGCTCCTCGACCACTACCATGCCGCCACCGCCGGCGATGACGAAGCCATCACGGTCGGCGTCGTAGGCGCGGGAGGCCTTGCTTGGATCTTCGTTGCGCTTGGTCGACAGGGCGCCCATGGCATCGAACAGGAACGACTGGCTCCAGTGCTCTTCTTCACCGCCGCCGGCGAAGACGATGTCCTGCTTGCCCCACTGGATCTGCTCCATGGCGGTGCCGATGCAGTGTGCGGAAGTGGCGCAGGCCGAGGAGATCGAGTAGTTGATGCCCTTGATCTTGAACGGCGTGGCCAGGCAGGCGGAGACGGTGCTGCCCATGGTGCGGGTGACGCGGTACGGACCGACGCGCTTGACGCCTTTCTCGCGCAGGGTGTCCAGCGCTTCCATCTGGTTCAGGGTCGATGCGCCGCCGGAGCCGGCAACCAGGCCGGTACGCGGGTTGGAGATCTGCTCTTCGGTCAGGCCGGAGTCCTTGATCGCATCCTGCATCGCCAGGTAGGCATAGGCCGCGGCGTGGCCGACGAAGCGATAGACCTTGCGGTCGATCAGTTCTTCGAGGTTCAGGTCGATGGAACCGGAAACCTGGCTGCGCAGCCCCATTTCCTTGTATTCCGGGTTGAAACGGATGCCCGGACGGCTTTTACGCAGGTTTTCGGAGACGGTCTCTTTGTCATTGCCCAGGCAAGAAACGATGCCCAGACCTGTGATTACGACGCGGCGCATGCGAATAACCCTTAGAAATTTTCAGTGGAGGTGAATACACCGACGCGAAGTGCTTCGGCGGTGTAGATCTCGCGACCGTCGACGCTGACCGAACCATCGGCGATGGCCATGTTCAGCTTGCCCTTCAGGACGCGCTTGATATGAATGTTGTAGGTAACCTTTTTCGCCTCCGGCAGCACCTGGCCGAAGAACTTCACTTCGCCCGAACCCAGGGCGCGGCCGCGGCCCGGCAGACCCTGCCAGCCGAGGAAGAAGCCAACCAGCTGCCACATGGCGTCGAGGCCCAGGCAGCCCGGCATCACCGGATCGCCTTCGAAGTGGCAGGCGAAGAACCACAGGTCCGGGTTGATATCCAGCTCGGCGACCAATTCACCTTTACCGTACTTGCCGCCCTCGGCACTGATGTGGGTGATGCGATCCACCATCAGCATGTTGGGTGCGGGCAGTTGCGCGTTACCAGGGCCGAACAGCTCACCGCGACTGCAGCGCAGCAGGTCTTCCCGGGTAAAGGCGTTTTGTTTGGTCATGCGAGCTCCTCAATAATCCTCGTGCGGCAGGGATCTGTTCTTTCCCGATCCGTCCCAAAGCCCTTGGCCTTGGGCGGCAGCCTACTCATAGACTATTGCGTTGTAGTGAAAGTCACAGCACAGAGGACGAAGATGTACACTTGTGCACTGAAATTTTTCCGACAGACCTTTCTTATAGGTCGGTGCGGCCTGTAAGACTGCCGCAATTTTGCATTATTCGCCAGTCGCGCTTGCCCGAGTGGGCAGCCAACGTTGCAGAATCTGCTGCAGATCATTGCGTTTGAACGGTTTGGCCAGGTAATCGTTCATCCCCGCGTCGAGGCAACGCTCACGGTCGCCCTGCAAGGCGTTGGCGGTCAGGGCGATGATCGGCAGGTCGCGGCCCTGAGGCAGCTGGCGGATGCGCCGGGTAGCCTCGTAGCCGTCGACGATCGGCAGGCGGCAATCCATCAGTACCGCAGCGAAGGATTGCCGGGCCACCAGGCTGATGGCCTGGGCGCCGTCGACCGCGACATGCACCTCGAAGCCCAGGCTGCGCAACATGGCCTGGATCACCGCCTGGTTCACCGGATTGTCCTCCACCAGCAGCACCGGCTGGCCCTCCAGGTCGGCGGCGCGGGCGGCACTCCCCGGCAGCTCCTGCGGGTTGCCGCGCTGGCGCAGGGTCAGGGGCATTTCCAGGGTGAAGACCGATCCCACGCCCTCGCGGCTTTCCGCACGCAGGCTGCCGCCCATGCGCTCGGCCAGGTTGCGGGCGATGGACAGGCCCAGGCCGGTGCCGCCATAGCGCCGGGAAATCGAGCTGTCGGCCTGCTGGAAGGCGACGAACATGGTTTCCAGGCGCGCGTTGTCGATGCCGATGCCGGTGTCGTGCACCGCACAGGTGAACCAGATCAGCTGGCGATCCAGCACCTGCCAGCGCGGTAGCACGCGGACGCTGCCTTGTTCGGTGAACTTCAGGGCGTTGCCGATCAGGTTGACCAGTACCTGGCGGATCCGTGTCGGATCGCCGCACACCTGCAACTGTTCCAGGCCCTCGGGCATCTCCAGGTCCAGGGCCAGGTGACGCTGCTGGGCGGCATGCAGGAAGGACTGCACGCAACTGCCGATCAGGTCGGCCAGGTTGAAGTCGATCTGTTCCAGTTGCAGGGCGGTGCGCTCGATCCGCGAGAAGTCGAGGATGTCGTTGATCACCTTGAGCAGATGCCCGGTGGATTCGCTGGCCACCACCGTGTACTCGTTCTGCTCGTCGCTCAGTTCGGTGGTCTGCAGCAATTGCAGCATGCCCAGCACGCCATTCATCGGCGTGCGCAGTTCGTGGCTCATCATCGCCAGGAACTCCGACTTGGCCTTGTTCGCCTGCTCGGCTTCTTCGCGGGCCTGGATCATCTGCGCCATGGCCTCCTGCTGTTCGCGGGAGGCCTGGGCCAGGCCGCTGGCGAGGTTGTTGATATGCCTTGCCAGATGGCCCAGTTCGCTGTCGTCCACCACCGGCAGCGGCGTGTCGAAGTCGCCTTTCTGGATGGCCTTGACCGCATGGCCCATGTCGGCGATCGGCGTGGCCAGGCTGCGGGCCAGGCGACGGGCGAGGAGGAAGGTGAAGATCAGCGCGAACAGGGCGAGGATCCCTGCCTTGATCACGATTTCCTGCTGGCGCTGGCTGAACGCGTCATCGGACATGCCGACGATCACCCGTCCCAGGTAGTCGTCCGCAGTGATGCTGGCGGGTGGCTCGCCGTTCTGCAGGAAGTCACCGTCGAGGCTGATCCGTTGCAGGCGGATCGGCGCCTGGAACACTTCCACTTCCTGGGCACGGTTGACGTGCTCGTCCGGTTGCTCGACGTAGACCAGGATGTGGTTGGCGTTGTCCTGCACTTCGAGGAAGCGCACGTGGGGAATGGTCAGGGTCGCCCGCATCAGGCCTTCGAGCACTTCGTCGTTGCCGGAAATCACCCCGTATTCCGAGGCCGGGGCGAGCTGGTTGGCGATCAGTTGGCCGGTGTGGTTCAACTCCTGGCGCAGGTCCTGGATCCGCACGAAGGTGAAGAAACTGATCAGCAGCAGGGTCAGCACCAGCGCCGGGCCGAGGCTGATGATCTGGGTGCGGGTACTGATGTCCCAGCTTTTCATCGGGAGGACTCTCCTGCGGACACGGCCCGCCGCGCGGCATCGGGGTCGATTGCCTCGATGCCCAGGGCACGGGCCACCTGCTGGTTGCCGGAAACGCTGAAATATTCGGGATAGTGGCTGCGCGGCCACTTGTCCGCCGGCTGGTCGAGCAGGCGGTCGAGCTCCGCCAGCCAGGCATTCTGGTCGCTCAGGGTGCTGGCCAGCGCCCCGGCACGGACGAAGCCGACGTTCGGACCGACCAGCGCCATCTGCCGGGCGTAGGCGCTGAGCAGCAGGTTCTTTGCGGTCTTCGGGTTGTACAGCGAGGGGTCGTCGAGGCCGAGCAGGACATCGGTGTCCCGCAGCAGGTTTTGCACGGGCCGGTTGTCGCGCAGGTCGGGCCATGGCTGGGCCTCGATATCCAGGCCCAGGGGATGGGCTGCCTGGCGCAGTTCATCGAGGAGAAAGCGGCTCTGCTCGCTGTACAGCACGCCGACCCGGCGCGCCTGGGGCAGCAGGTACTGGATCAGGTGCAATTGGCGGGCAAGCGGTGGGTCGCTCCACAGCAGGCTGAGGTAGCTCGGGCGCAGGTCGCCCAGGCGCTGCTGGGCCTGCACCCGGCTGATGCGCAGCACCAGGGCGGACGGTCCGGCCGGCTCGCGCAGGCGCCAGTCGAGGGCTTCGGGGTCGAGCAGGATCAGGCGGGTATCGCTGCGCAGCCGGGCGGGCTCGGGCAACTCTGCCAGGGGCACGAAACGCACGGTATCGGCGGGGCGGCGGGCCTTCAGGGCGTCGACGAAATCGCGCACGCCGGCGCTGTCCTGGGCGCCGGTGAGCAGAATCTCGCCGCCGGCCACTGATACCAATGGCCAAAGCACCATCAGCAGCAGGCAGCGCCGCCAGAAACGCATCAGAATTCCAGCTCCGCGCTGAAGTACAGCAGGTGGCGGCTGTCGTAGCGGTTATCGATATTGGCGGTGGGTTCGTCGTCGAGACGCTGTTGCAGGGTACCGGACAACTCCAGGCTGGCCCTGGCCAGGGCAATGCGCTTGGCCACGCGCAGGTCGACCCGTTCGAAGCGGTATTGGTTCAGGGCATCGTCTCCGTAATAGAAGAGGGCGCTGGACCAGCCCCGTCCCCAGTCGCGCATCCAGCCGGCGGAACCGCTGTTTTGCGCGCTGAGGCGCTGGTCGGCGGGGTTGCTGGCCTCGGCGTCGACGTAAGCGTAGGTCAGGCGCAGGCGATCGGCGCCGCTGACCCGCCAGTCGAGCTGGGTCTCGGTGCCGGTGAAGCGTGCCTCGTTGCTGTTGCTGGCGATGTACTGGTTGTTGCGCAGCGGCTCGCTGATCATTCCGGTGATGCGGTCATGGAACAGCTTGATGTCGACGCTCAGGTCGAGGTCGGCGAAGTAGCCGTTGTAGCCCAGTTCGCGCGAGCGCATCAGTTCCTGATCCAGATTGCCCGGGCCGCGGGTCTTGACGAAGTACTCGGCGGTGCTCTGGCCGAAGGCCGGCGGCGTCAGGTTGCTGACCCGGTAGCTCCAGTTGACGTTGTTCTCGAACATGTCCGGCGAACGCACCGCCTCGGAGTACACCGCGCGCAGGCCATGGCGCGGGGTGATCAGGTAGTTCACCGCGACCCGCGGGGTCAGCGAGTCGCCCGCCAGCCGGGAATTCTCGTACATCGCCCCGCCCTGGACGATCCAGTGTTCGTCGACCCGCCACTCCAGTTGGCCGAACAGGCGCCAGGTCTGGTCGTCGAGGCTGCCGTTGAAGTAGGTCTCGGAGTCGGCGCGGTCGTAGCGGTAGTTGACCCCGCTGAGCAGGCGCAGATTGTCGGCCAGGCTCAGGGTGTCCTGGATCTCCAGGTCGTAGCGGGTTTCCCGGGTGCTCTGGTCGACGTCGCCGCAGACCACGTTCTTGCCGCCGCTGTTCCATTGCGCGCCGACCTGGCTGGCCAGGTCCTGCAACACCGGATCGGCATTCGGCGGCGGGTTGTTGGCGTTGCGCGCGACCTGCTCGGCGTAGTCCGGATTCAACTGCCAGAGCCGGGTCAGCTCCGGGCTGAAGGCGATCTGCGCATCGCAGGCGCGCCACACCTGCTGGCGGTCCCAGTGCTGCGCCGAACCCTGGATATACAGGCTGTGGCTCGGGTCGAAATCGATGTTCCAGCGCAGCGAGCCGGCGTAGTCCTTGGCCTTGACGTCGGCGTTGTCGCCGCGCTCGGTAACGTAGGGGAACACCGGTTGATAGGTGTAGGGGCGCTGGTCGCTGCCTTCCTTGGCCGACAATTGCCAGTCGAGGCTCTGGCTCGGGTCCAGGGTATGGCTGGCGCTGATGTTGAAGCGGGTCAGCCGGCGGCTGTCGCGGTAGTCGCCGCCCGTGGCGTTGTGGTCGAACCCGTCGTCCTGCATCCCCGACAGCGACAGGCGCAGGTCGCCGCCATCCCAGCCCATGCCCTGGCTGGCGTAGAAATCGTCGATGCCGCGCTGACCGCGGGTGACCTTGAGTCGGGTGCCATGGCTGTCGGCCGGGCTGCGGGTAAGGATATTGACCACCGCCATCAGGGCGTTGGCGCCGTAGCTGACGGTGTTCGGCCCGCGGAACACTTCGATGCGCTCGATGTCTTCCATGGCCAGGGGGATGTCGCTCCAGTCCACCGTGGCCAGGCCGGCGCGGTATACCGAGCGGCCGTCGATCAGCACCTGCATGCGCCGCGCGTCGTTGACGTTGCTGCCGTGGTAGTTGACCGTCGGCTGGTTGCCGGCGCCATAGCCGATCATCATCCCCGGCACCAGGCGCAGCAGTTCGGGGATATCCCGGGCGCCACTGGCCTTGATCAGCTCGGCATCGAGCACGGTCATGCTGCCGGGCACCGCAGCCGGGGATTGTTTCAGGCGAGTGGCGGTCAATATCTCGGGGAGCGCCTGGCTGTCGACGAACAGATCGTCGGCAGCAGCCGGCCCGCCGAGCAGGGCGGCCAGGAGCAATACGGGGTGTGAAGGGCGTGGGCCTGGGAACACGGGGCGGCCTTGATCGGGTAAACGAAACGGCATGTTAACCGAGTATCCGGCATTTTCCAGTGATCTGGCGCTGGTGGTGGCACGGGCGCTCCGTATAATGCCGGCTTCGCCACTGACTAATGGCTTTAACGGATTGGATATGACTGAACAGCAACCTGTTGCGGTTCTGGGGGGCGGCAGTTTCGGCACCGCCGTGGCCAACCTGCTGGCGGAAAACGGCGTCGGGGTACGCCAATGGATGCGCGACCCCGAACAGGCCGAAGCCATGCGCACGACCCGGGAAAACCCGCGTTACCTCAAGGGCATCAAGGTGCATCCGGGTGTCGACCCGGTCAGCGACCTGCTGCCGGTCCTCGAAGGCAGCGAGCTGATCTTCGTCGCCCTGCCGTCCAGCGCGCTGCGCAGTGTCCTGGCGCCCCACGCCGCCTTGCTCGAAGGCAAGATGCTGGTCAGCCTGACCAAGGGCATCGAGGCGCAGACCTTCAAGCTGATGAGCCAGATTCTCGAAGACATCGCGCCCAAGGCGCGCATCGGCGTGCTGTCCGGGCCGAACCTGGCGCGGGAAATCGCCGAGCACGCGCTGACCGCCACGGTGGTCGCCAGCGAGGACGAGGCGCTCTGCCAGCGGGTCCAGGCCGTACTCCACGGCCGCACCTTCCGCGTCTATGCCAGCGCCGACCGCTTCGGCGTCGAGCTCGGCGGCGCCTTGAAGAACGTCTACGCGATCATCGCCGGCATGGCGGTGGCCCTGGACATGGGCGAGAACACCAAGAGCATGCTGATCACCCGCGCGCTGGCCGAGATGACCCGCTTCGCCGTGAGCCAGGGCGCCAACCCCATGACTTTCCTCGGCCTCGCCGGCGTGGGTGACCTGATCGTCACCTGTTCCTCGCCCAAGAGCCGCAACTACCAGGTCGGCCACGCCCTCGGCCAGGGCCTGAGCCTGGACGAGGCGGTCAATCGCCTCGGCGAGGTGGCCGAGGGGGTCAACACCCTCAAGGTACTCAAGGCCAAGTCCCAGGAAGTCGGGGTGTACATGCCGCTGGTCGCCGGTTTGCACGCCATTCTGTTCGAGGGCCGGACCCTGGCCCAGGTCATCGAGCTGCTGATGCGCGGCGAGCCGAAGACCGACGTCGATTTCATTTCCACCAGCGGTTTCAATTGAGCGAGACAGGAGCACGACATGAGTGAATCCCCCAAGCAGATGCAGCGTGAGTCCATCGTCCTCCGGGTGTTGTGGATGCTGTTGTTCCTGCTGGTCTGGCAGGTCGCCCAGACCCTGCTCGGCGCCCTGGTCCTGGTGCAGTTGGTCTACCGCCTGGTGTACGGCGCGCCAAATGCCAGCCTGATGAACTTCGGCGACAGCCTGAGCCAGTTCCTCGCCCAGATCGGCCGCTTCGGCAGCTTCCACACCGAGCAGAAGCCCTGGCCGTTCGCCGACTGGCCGACCCCGCGCCCGGCCGAAGGCGAAGCCGCCCACAGCGTGCCGCCAGCGCCGCACCCGGTGCGTGACGAAGAGCCGAAACTGTGAAGCTCTGGGTCCTGCGTCACGGCGAGGCCGAGCCCCAGGCCCGCAGCGACGACCAGCGCAACCTCACCGAACATGGGCGTCGGCAGGTCCTGCGCAGTGCCGCGCACCTGCTCGGGCAACCCCTCGACGCGATCATCGCCAGCCCCTATGTCCGCGCCCAGCAGACGGCGGCGCTGGTGCACCAGGCGCTGGTCTTCGGCAAGGATGTGGTGACCGTACCCTGGCTGACCCCGGACAGCGACCCGGACCGGGTGCTCCGCGAGCTGGACAGTCTGGGCCTGGCCAATGTGCTGCTGGTCAGCCACCAGCCGCTGGTCGGGCAACTGGTCGGGCTGCTGCACAGCGGCTCGCGCCAGGACAGCGCGCCGATGAGCACCGCCAGCCTGGCCGAGCTGGACGGTGACTGGGCGCTGGCGGGGGGGATGACCTTGCATAGCCTGCGGCATGCCTGAAGGCCCAGGCTTCGAGGCAGGGCGGCTTGCTGCAGGCGTGCCGCTCAACGGGTCAATAGCCAGGAAAGGTGAGGCATCTTGGCCGACGCAGGAGTGCTGCCCTTCGACATTCCGGCGTCGGCGCCTTGAACAAGTGGTCCGGCGCGGTTGACAGGTTGTACGGGCGAGCTCACTTGAGGCGTCATCCCTGGCATTGGAATGGACGAATCCGCAGGTCCGTTGGTGGATGCGCTGTTCGCTTTGAGTGACGATGGTCGGGCTCTCTGAGCGACGGGGTTGGTCTTCCCAGGTGATGCCCCTGCGGTCTTACCGCCTCTCAAGCTTCGAACCGACGATATGACTGTCTTCAACAATGATTTGGATTGTGGCAGCGATTTGCTGATGTTGATCAGGCTGGGCAGCTTGTGTATTGCTGTCGGCACAATTGTCGATTGCATTACAGCTTTGACGGTACCCTCCTGAACCAGCCTCAGAGCTTTTTCCTTTGCCTTCGTTGCCGCAGCCCTTGCAAGCGAACCAGCCCCCATCGACATGACCGAGCCCACCATGGTCAGCATGTTGGCGATACTCATCAATTGCGCATCTTCAGTCACGGTCCCCACCACAGCAGCTCCGACCCCGGCCACGGTGGTCGCCATCGCGCCCATGCCGATGATGAAGCCGGCACTCAGCGCGGGTGCGCTCCAGGGTACGAAGGCCGCCGTGAGGATCAACCCTACAACCATCCCTGCCACCGGCAGCCAGTCCATCCAGCTCTTCTTGCGCTCCGGGGGCTTGGGCAGCGGGACATATCTCACATCCTCGTCCGTCCCGCGCACCCGGTATCCCTCGGGGTTGTCGGGGTTTGGCTTGTGTCCGCTGGGGTCGCTGAAGCGCACCGGGTTGCCCAGGCCGTACATGTAGCAGTTGAGCCCGCCTTCCTCGAACGGACTGAGGCTGTCCGGGCTGTGGAAGCGCATCAGGCTCGGGTTGTAGGCGCGGTAACCGCGGCCAAGCAGGTACCAGCCATTGCCGGGTTCGCGCAGTTCGCCGTTGAAGCCCATCAGGCTGTCCAGGCGCAGGTCGTCCTGTTGTTCGCCGTAGGCGCTATAGGTGGCCTGGCGCAGGCTGCCGGCCAGGCTTTCGGCGATCACGCTGGGGCTGGCATCGGTCAGCAGGAGCAGGGTGCGCTGGTGATCGCCGATCTGCTGTTGGCCCAGTGCCCGTTCGCCATCGCTGAAGTAGTGGACCTGCACGCCATCGCGCACCGTGTAGCTGAGGCGATAGCCCTGGTAGAAGCGCAGGGTCTCCGCCTCCTCGTCCTCCTGCCGCGCCCCAACCAGATGCTGATGGCCATCGTAGCGGTAGTGGACGAGCGAGCGGCTGCCATCGGCGCTGCTGACCTCCAGCAAGCGGCCCTGGCTGTCGTAGCGCAATTGCTGGCCTTGCTCGTCGTTGAGTAGGTTGCCGTCCAGGTCGTACTCGAATGCCTGGGTTTGCGGATAACCACCCTCCAGATAGGTATTGCTCACCTCGACCAGTTGGCAGCTGTCGTCCTCGGCGTAGGTGAATCTGGCCCGGTTGCTGTCGCCATTGGCGAAGGTGGTCAGGCAGAGCTCGATATTGTCCAGGTCATCGAAGCGGAACAACTGGTCGACGATGGCGTTGCCATAACGGTCGCTGGGCAGGCGCTCGCCGGAGCAGGTGTGCTGCTCCAGGCGGCCGCGAAAATCGTAGACGAAGTTTTCCATCAGCAGACTGCGTCCGTCCATCTGGTAGTGGCGGCTGGACAACTGGTCGTCGTCGCCCCAGACATGGCAGAGGGTACGCAGCGGGCTGTCGTTGAGCTGTAGGGTGCGCTGGCAGATGCGGCCGAGGCTGTCGTAGTGGTTTTCGCTGACCAGAACGTCGCCGCTGTCCAGGTCGCGGGTGGTGGTGAGGTGCTGGCGGCCGCTGCTGTCGTACGCGAAGTCCGCCTGCAAGCGGGCCTGGGTCAACTGTTCGAGCCGGCCGAGGGTGTCGTACTTGTACAAGGTAAAGACCCGGTCGTCATTACGCTGCAGCGGCCGGCCGAGCAGTGAGGTGGTGTAACGGGTTTCGTGAGTGCTGCCATCTGCGTCGGTCCAGCGTTCCAGTTGCAGGTGACCATTTGCGTCATATAGATACTCGCGGTCGCCGGCGGCATTGCTGGCGCTGTCGATCCCGGCATCCTCCTTGTCGAAGCGGTAGGTCGCGGTGCCTTCCGGGGTGACGATTTCCTTGGGCAGCTCGCCCAGGCTGTTCTCGTAGAAGTACTGGATGAGGTTGTTCGCCGGTGTCGTGCGCTCGCTGACGCGGCTCTTGTGGCCTTGGTAGCGATAGTGCTCGACCCGCGGTCCGACGGTGACGCTGGTCAGGCGCTCGAGGCTGTCGAAGGTCTGCTCGCCGAGCAGTACCGTGGGCTTCTGGGTGTTGCCGGGAACCACCCGGATCGCGGTGGGCAGTTCGCTGCGGCTGTGCTCGGCGAAGCAGCGCTCCACCCACGCACCACCGGGCAACTGGGTGCGGGCCACGCGCCGCCTGGCGTCATACTCGAAGAGGGTGGTACGGGTTTCCCCCGCGACTTCCTCGTCGTTGCGGATACATTCGCCGTAGCCGTTGTAGATGAATGCCTGGCGGCCCACCACGTTGTCCTCGCCGTCGCGGCGCTCGCTCCAGTCGACCTTGTCGTAGCGGTTGTACTGCACCTGGCTGCGCTCGCTGACCACGGGGGGCTGGTCGCTGCTCTCCTTGCGGGTGCACAGCAGGTCGCCGCCCTCGCCGAAGGGCGAGCGTTCGCTGACCAGCACCACCCCATCCGGCAGGGTGGTCCGGCAGACCTGGCCCCAGTCGTCGTACTCGTAGCGGGTGGTCAGGCTCACTTGGTGCGACCCAAGCCAGTCGTGACTGGTCTCCTCGCACAATTGACCAAGCGCGTCGTAGGTTGCGCTGGAGACTGCTTTCCAGCCGTCGCCGCTGTCGATTTCGCTGAGCACCGCGCGCCCCAGCCCGTCGAAGCAGGTGCGCGCCCGCACCTGCTTGACGTCGGTGACGATGACACTGGCGCGCTGCTCATCACGGGCGACCAGCACATGCTCGTAGCTGCGGCTGGCGGCGAATTCGGTGTTCGGGGCGACGGTCTCGCCGGTCAGACGGTGCAGGCTGTCGTAGCTATAGCGGACCTGCACATCGTTTTCATCGTAGGTCATCAACGTCTGGCCATGCGCCAGTGACTCATGGTGGGTCAGGGTCCTGGTCAAGTCATCGAAGCCGGTGAAGTGTTCGCTGTGTTGCAGGCAGTCTTCATCCAGCACTTGGTCCCTGACAATGGCGTAGACGAAGTCGAGAGTGTTGCAGGTGCCGCCGAGGCGCTCGACCTGCTGCAGATTGCGACCATGCAGGTGCGGATCGTCGGGGGTTTCGTAGTAGCTGCGCTGGGTGTGGTTGAGCAGCACTTCCTGGTCGCCGCGGACTTCGTAGAGAAACTCGTCGCTGACGCTCAGCCAGTTCTCGAGCGGAGCCCCGGCCAGCGGGGCGTGTGCGCTATAGCGATAGCGGGTGACCAGGGTCGGTGCATCGCCCGGGGCATCCGCCGGCGGGGTGACGATGGTTTCCTTGACATGCCGGACGAAGCCGTTCGGGTCTCCCGGGTAGCCATCCTCGCCGTCCTTGTTGTAATAGCGGGTCTCGGTGGTGACGCCGTCGCTACGGATTTCCAGGGTCGGATTGCCTTCGAGGTCGAACTCGCTGTACTCGGTCTCGCTGCGTACGACGGTCGAGTCGTTGCCCAGCTCCCAGCGAGTTTCCACGCTTTTCGGCAACTGGAAGTACGGCGGTTGCAGCTCGAATTTAGTGTCTTCGTCGTGGTAGGTGACGATGCTGCTCCTGATGCACTGTCCGCGGGTCACGCATTCCTTGGTTTGCAGATGGAAGCGGTTGTAGAAGCGCTTCATCGTGCTGGCCACCGTGTCGTCCACCAGATGGTCGATGGTGGTGGTGTACTCGTAGTCGCTGTCGTACTTGTACAACTGGTCCAGGCCCTCGCTTATCCAGTCGATGGCTGTGCCGAAGCCGAGGAAGTTGTGCTCGCTGTAGTCGTAGCGCAGTTTCATCGGCGCAGCGCCGGGGCCGCTGTCGATCTGGTGGTGGGTGACCCGGGGCAGGTTGGGGGGCGGGTTTTTTCCTGGATAGCGGTGGCCCTCGTCGAGATAGTCGAGGGTTTCATGGGCGCCGAGGGGTGTCTTCACCGACTTGATGCAGGTGGTTCCGCGGATTTCCGTGTAGGTGAAGCGCCAGGATGCCTGTTCCGCTACCGGCAGGACGATCTCCATCACCCGGCCGCCGGTGAGCTTCATCAGGTAGCGGTTCAGCGGCTGGTTATCGAAGGGCGGCAGCAATAGCCTGACCTCTGAGGCATGCCGCTCGATCCGCAGCAACTCACCCTGGGGGTCGCGGATCCGCGCCAGGCGCTGGCCGCCCTGGAAGCCCTCGTACTCCAGACTGATGCCGTGTCCGGACGCTGCGTAGATCGCTGTCGGCAGGGCCACACTGCGGTCCAGGCTGCCGCCTAGCTCGAGTATTTCCACCAGGCCGTTCTTGTGCACGATGCGCCAGGTCTGGCTGTCGATCTGCAGGAAACGGAAGGTGTTCAGCTTCTTTTCCTGGAACAGCAGTTCGTTGCCGTTGCTGCCGGTGACCTTGAAGCTCTCGCCGGTATGCAGCGAGAGCATGCTGTTGTGCGGGGTGTACTGGCTCAGGCGCAGATTCCAGCCGAGGCCGTAGCCGCTGTCGTAGGGGTTGAGCGGGCTGTAGTCGAGCATAAGTAGCACGTCCGGGCCGCTCAGGGCGTTGGCCTTGAGCTCGGGCAGGTCGAGGGACAGGGTGTATTGCCCGGTGCGCGGATCGACGTTGCCCTTCAAGAAGTCCAGGTAGTTGAAGGCATTGGAGCTGACTGTGCTGTTGGTCGTCATGTCCAGGGCACCTCTTGAGCGGCGGGGTGGGAAGCGTGGTGTGGTTTGGCGAGGCTGCTGTCAGGGGGGAGCGGGGAGGAAGAGTTTTCCGCAGCGGTAGCCGACTTTATCCCCGTCCGAAAAGTAACGCGAGATGAGGGCCTTGCCGCTTGGACAGGCGAAACGGTGGCCAATAGAGGGAAGCATTTCGCCGAAGGTATTATCAGGCGTTACTTCGAGACGGGTGTCGCCAAGCCAGGCTTCGGTGCATGTATATCGGCTACCGCCATCAGTTTTGATTCCCGTCAAGATGGTGTTTATAGGGCAAACATAATAGTTGTTTGGCCCTGTATTTTTTGCGGATTGCCTATGGTTTTTAAGGGTAACTTCAGTTCCTTTCAATACGGGGGTTGCGCATTGATACGACACAGGGTCATCGTCGTCAAATACATCCAGGCCGGCGCCAGTCATGAGGCGATTACCTCCACAGTTGTAAGTGAGACCGCCGTCGGGATGGAAACTTGTCCAGCGATGATCCACGAGGTCTGGCCACTCGATCGGTTTGGGCAGGGTGGCCCGGGAGGTAACCACCTTGACGCAGGAAAGTTGGTCAATGGCATCCGCTGCCTCACCTTTCAGGTAGTAGTCCACCAATAACAGTCCGGGTTTGATGATGGTGCCTTTGGTTTGGCTGAAGAAGTACTGCATGCTCATGCTTTCAGGGGAGGTGAACTTCAAGGTGGTCTTGAGTTTTATCCAGAAGTTGTCCTCGGTATCAGGTCCATCGGTATTGCAGACACTATTACCGGTCAGGGTTATCTGGGCGGCCGAGGGCAACTCGGAGAAGTAGATATCATCGGTCTTGTTCATGAATGCGCGACACGGACTTTCATCGGCGGGCAGTTCATAAATTCGGGTCTGTCCGCTGCCGGCAGGGCCCACCGGAAGGTTGCAGGTCTTTGTGCCATCGTTCGGGATTTCGTCACGAAGCTGGATATATCCGCCGGCCGAACGCTCGTTCGCTTGTGTGGCGAGGGCGGGGAGCGCGATGCCCATCAGGAGAATGCCGAACAAGGGTTTCATGTTCATGGCGAATCGGCCTTTTTGCATGAGAGGGCATGGGTCACAGTGATTGAACGGGTCGTTTTCCCAGTTAATACCCGTTCACGGCCATTGCCTACTTGGCAGAACTGCTAGGTTGCGAGGGACAGCTTGGAGAGGCTGCTGTCAAGGTGGAGCAGGGAGGAAGAGTTTTCCGCAGCGGTAACCGATTTTCTCTCCGTCCGAAAAGTAACGCGAGATAAGGGCCTTGCCAGTTGGACAGGCGAAACGGTGTTCAAAAATGGGGTGCATTTGGCCAACGGTATCATCCGGCATTACTTCGAGACGGGTGTCGCCAAGCCAGGCTTCGGCACATGAATACCGGTAGCCATCATTCGTAGCCATACCAGTCATGATGGTGTTTATGGGGCAGAGGTAATAGTTGTTTGGCCCTGAGTTGTGGGCGGATTGCCTGTAGTTTTTCACGACAACTTCCGTTCCATTCAGCATGGGAGTTGCGCATTGATACAGGACAGAATAATCCTCCCACATCTCGAAGCCGGATCCGGTCATGATGCGATTGGCTGGGCAATTGAACGTATAACTGCCGTCGGGTTTCAGCCCTGTCCAGATTAGATTCTCGAGGCCTGGCCATTCGATCGGTTTGGGCAGGGTAGCCCGGGAGGTAACGACCTTGACGCAGGAAAGCTGGTCCACGGCATCCGCTGCCTCACCTTTCAGGTAGTAGTCCACCAATAACAGGCCGGGTTTGATGATGGTGCCTTTGGTTTGGCTGAAGAAGTACTGCATGCTCATGCTTTCAGGGGAGGTGAACTTCAAGGTGGTCTTGAGTTTTATCCAGAAGTTGTCCTCCATGTCAGGGTCGGTCGTGTTGCAGAGACTATTACCGGTCAGGGTTATCTGGGCGGCCGAGGGCAGTTCGGAGAAATAGATCTCGTTGGTCTTGTTCATGAATGAGCGGCAGGGGCTTTCATCGGCGGGCAGTTCATAGATGCGGGTCTGCCCACTGCCAGCAGGCCCTACCGGAAGATTGCAGGTAATTGTGTCTTTTTCTGGCAGCTCGTCACGAAGCTGGATATATCCGCCGGCCGAACGCTCGCTCACTTGCGTGGCGAGGACGGGGAGCGCGAGGCCCATCATGAGAATGCCGAACAGGGGTTTCATGTTCATGGCGTGTCTGCCTTTTGCATGAGGGGGCGGGACCTGGATCTTTGTACTTGCCGCAGTTATTGACCGGGTCGTTTGCCCAGTTAATACCCGTTCACGACCGTTGCCTACTTGGCAGAACTGCTAGGTTGCGGGGGGCTGGTAAGGGCGCTGTACTGAAGTCCGTAGCTCACTTCAGGCAATTACCCAGGCGTGCAGGAGGCCACTATGTCCGATCCTTGGCAGGACTTTATCGAATGGTTGGACCAGGGTGATCGTACCTACGGCTGGGGTTGTCTGGTGGCGATGGATCGCAATCGGATCAATACCTTGTTGGTGCAGAAATATGTGAGCGATTTCTCCAGTGGCAGTTATCTGCCGCCTTTCAACGAAACCATCATTACCTCCGATGTCACGGCAGAGTTGATCTACGACTACACCCTGGATTGTCCGCGGCTGTCCTTCGAAAATGCCACGATCAGCGATTCCCGGGCGCGTCTGCGCATGAAAGTGGTGGGCGGTTCGCAATTGTCGGTGGAACAGCACCAGGATGGCTCGCCACGCCTGGCCAGGATCTCGGCGATCGATGTGCTCAACGGTCCTGTCCTGCATATGAACCTGGCCATCAACCGGATGCCGGGGCTGGTGTCGGCGGGCAAGATGGTCCTGAACATCGCCGAGGGCGGTGATTTCGAGATGAGCTTCGCCGATACCGTCGAGCAACGGCGCTTGAGTGGCGCGTATTTCCAGAAAAAGTTCGAGGCGCTGGACGACGACAAGAAGATCTTCGTATTAGGCGAAGTGGGAATCCCGGACGGGAGTTTTCTCAAACCGGCGGATTTCAAGGTGCGCACTCACGGCAAACCGGGAGATCCGCAGGCTGGCGCGGTACTGCTGCTGATCAGGATGGAGGGGGATGGCAACGGTAGTGAGCCACCCAGCGACGCGGATATGCGCTATCTGCTCGATAACGGTCTGGGCTACAGCTTCATCATGCTTGTTGCCCGGGAGCTGATGGTCAAAAAATACTTCGTCCCGGCATGCGAGAAGATCACCCACTCCAGTTCGCCCTTTGTCGGGCGAATGGAGGTTTCGGATGTTCCGGGACAGCATTACCTGCATGCCACTTCGGGAGCGATGGCGCGATATTCATTGAATACCAGCACGTCGACATTCAGCGATGTCACGCTGGATGACATTCGTCTTCCGCTGAGTTCGTTCACGCTGGATTTCACCAGCAGCACTACCTTATTGACCTGGTCGGGCCTCTATACCACGCCGGTGAAGTTTGTTCTCCGCTCCCTGGGATGGAGTTTTACAGGCCAGGTGACAATCGAATTCTTCTTCAAGCGCAGCTACAGGATGCATCTGAAAAAAGTTGAAGGCCTTGTCGAGATCAGGGAGCAGCAGGTAAGCGCGGTAAACACCTGCACAATCAAGCTCGTTGATCAGTCGTCCTTTCCCTCTCCGGTGAGCAAGTTCAATTCCGAAGTGGGGCCGTTTCTGCGTGATCAGGTCATTGCCCGGACTGAAGCAGGCCTCCAGCAGTTCCTGGCCGCATTGACCGATATCCCCTGCGATCAAATGGTCGAGCCGCTGTTTGGCGAAGGCGATAACGTGCATCTGGAAAAATTCGGTTTCTCTCGCGACCTGGCCTTGCATGGCAAGGTCCTGCCATTGACCGACGTGTTCGTTGTGTCCCCCATGGAGTTCGCCATGGGCCCCGGACAGGTCAAGTTGTTCGTGACCTATCCCCTGCGCAGCGTGACCTGGAAAGTGGAGAACCCGGAGGGCGAGAGCGGGCCGGTCGGCACCATCAATGCCCTTGGCCTGTATACCTCGCCCCGGGACCTGCCCAGCCGCTACATCCGGGTCAAGGTCAGCGCTACCGACGGCGCCAGCGGCTACACCAGCAGCGCGCTGGTGACGGTACTGGCCAGCGCCATCAGTATCAGCCCGCAGGTGATGGTGCACAGCGCCGGTTCCAGTCGCGGCCGGGAGATGCGCGCCGGCACCCGTGGTTCGGGCGCGCTCGACTGGGAGGTGGTCGACCCGGCATCCGGCGCGCGCATCGTGCCCAGCGAGGACCCGGAGGGCGACCACACCTACTTCCCTGGCCCGGTCCTGCCGAACACCAGCTTTTCCATCGACCAGATCAAGGTTTCCAGCGGATGGGACAGCCAGCTCGCCTACGTACTGGTCACTCATCACCCGCTGGCAATTATCGTCAAGTCGCAACGCATCGGCAGCGGCGACACCGTTCAATTGACGGGCTACAGCGGCGGTACCGAGATCCCGGCGCAAATGAGGCGGGAGTGGAAGGTGCTGCTTGGTGCCGGCAGCGTCGATCCGACCTCGGGTGTATTCACCCCGGGGGGCGAATCACCCTGGCTGTTTTCCATCGTCACCCTGAAAGTCTGGCTGTCGGAAGCGGTACAGGCGGACGGTTACATCCTGCTGCCGATTCCCTATGTCGAGCTTTCGGAGATTGACTGGACTCCCGCGGATATCTAGCCGGATCAATGCCTTGAAGCCTTTGCCAGGCGTTGCATGGCGGGCACGCCTGCGCCTGCGCGGCCGCCAGTCCTGCTTGGCTACCTGATAGTTCTGCTAGTACCGCCGCTGACGATCGAGGCGTAAAAAAACACAAGGATTTCCAACCCTATCCGCCGGTAGTCCAGGCACTTGTGCAGGAATGATCCATGAACCCGTTTCCGCGTCCTTTCATTCCGTTGCTGCAAGGCACCGACACCATTGACCTGGGTGAGCTGGACGGCGTTCTGGAGACCTATATCAAGTACCCGGGCATCGCCCTGGGTGACTGGGTATATCCCGTCTGGCGCGGTTGTGGTGCCGATGGTCAGGCCCACGACCTGGTGGAGCCCGCCGTGGAAGTCTCCGAGGACAACGGCTACAGCGAGGCGAACGGCCTGCCTGTCAGTATCCCCCGTGAGCTGTTGCTGGCGCTGGACCAGGGCTGGTTGCTGTATTCCTATTCGGTGGCGCCTCAAGGGGGGGCCATTGCGCCAGAGTCCCTGCGCCAGTTCTGCCATGTCGGCGTGCGTACACCCCCGGTAGCGCAGATGCGCGATGCCCACGACCTGGTGCTGGACCCGGACAATGTCACCGGCTCCTTTGCCCTGGCGGTAGTGCCACCCTACGGGGCAATGCGTCCTGGCGACAAGGTGATACTGACCTTCATCGGCTACTGGGAAGGCGAGGAAGAGGATCGCTGGACGCAAGACAAGCCCGTGACCAGGGCCGATATCGGCAAGCCGCTGGCCTGGCAGGTACCAAAGGGCAATGTGAGCTTTATCGAGGGTGGTTACGCCGAAGTGCTCTATCACATCGAGTACGTGTCGGGTGAGCGCAGCCTCGATTCGCCAGTGCAGATCTTCCAGATCGGCCCCGAGACCTCGCCGCGCCAGCCCGCGCCCTGGGTCGATGGCCATGAGGGCGAGGACAACCTCGACCCCGGGGTTTTCCCGGACGGCCTCTACCTGCACGTCCCGGCCTGGCCCGGGATGAGCGATGGAGACTGGTTGTTGCTGCATTGGGTCGGTGGACGTCCCGACGGCAGCGTGATCAAGTCGGTGCGCATGGATGCCTCGCTGGTGGATACCGGGGTCGTCGAGATCTGGATCGAGCCGGAATGGTTGCTGGCGAATGTCGGGGGCGATGTCCGTGTGTTCCATCAATTCGCCCGCGCGGGTCGCTCGTTGAGCAGCGAAACCCTGTCCTTGGGTATCCGTCAGCCATTGGACCTGCTGCCGCCCGTCGTCGACAAGGCCACTGCGGAAGGTGGCAGCGGGGAAAACAAGGGCGTACTGGACGCGGCGCTCGCGGTGTCCGGGGTCTACGTCGATGTGCCGTCGGGGGTTCCGCTCGGACCGGACGATCTGCTGGAGGTGCATTGGGCCGGCCATCCCGCCGGTGGTCAGCATGTCGCTACCACCCCGGCCAATGCCGACAACCCACGGCGCTTCCGCGTGCCCAGCACCGCCGTCGCAGCCAATATCGGCGGCGAAGCCAAGCGCTTCGATGTGTTCTATCGCCTGTCGCCCGGCGGAGGAGCACCACAGAAGTCGGTGCCGTTCCACCTGCGCATCGAGCCGTTCCCGGTTGATCGTTATCCCAATGTCGAGTGCCTCCAGGCCAACACCGAGCTATCCCTCTCCAAGGTGCCAGAAAGTGGCGCCGACCTGCGCCTGCGTAACTGGTACTACATGGCCGAAGGACAATTGCTGATCATCGAGGCCAGGGGCGTGAATGACCAGAATCAGCAGCGCGACCTGATCGTGCGCGATGCCGCCCCGGTCACGGCGGACGAGTTCGCGGCCAGGGAGATTACCGCCAAGTTGTCGAAGGAATATCTCGCCTCGTTGCAACTGGGCCAGTCCTTCCTGCTGGAGGCGCGGGTCAGCTACGACGGTGGCGAGACCTGGATCGAGTTCCGCGATACCAACCTGAAGCTGATCGCCTGATGGGCGACACCGCCCCGACCATTGCAAGAGGACGAGCACCATGGAATACAAAGCCTCCGTTGACGATCTGCTGCAATGGTTGTCGGAGAAACCACGGACCATGGGCTGGAACTGCATCGTCGCCTATGACCGGGTCAAGACCAACACGGTATTGCTCCAGGAATACATCGAGCGCTTCACCACCGGGCATTACCTGGACCCGATAACCACCGAGATCGAGACCACCGAAGGCACCGTGGAACTCATCTACGACTACATCATCGACGCGGGCCGGCTGTCCTTCGAGAACGCGGTGATTTCCGACTCCATGGCCCGGCTGACCATGCGCATCATCGGCGGCTCGCAGATTTCCCTGGAACTGGTCGATGGCATTCCTCATGTGGCGAAGATCAAGTCCATTGATGCCCTCGACGGCCCGCTGCTGTACATGGACATCAAGCTGGAAGCCACCCAGGGCAAGATCACCGACGAGGGCCTGGTGTTCCTCGACCTGTACAAGGCCTTCAATGTGCGTCTGACCTTCGCTGCAACCGACCACGAGCGGGAGCTGGGAGGGGACTTCTTCGACTGGTACTTCAAGAACGAGATCGAAAGGGACCAGCAGATTCATGTGCTCAACCAGATCATGGCGGGCCCCAACCAGTACCTGGTGCCTGAGGAGTTCCATATCCGCACCCATGCGGCACCGGGTGGCAGGGATCCTCGTTCAGCCGTATACGGCTCGGGTTCGGTACTGGTCTTTATCACCACCAAGGATCAGGAGAACGGTGAACTGGTGGTCGAGGACGAGGATCTGCACTACCTGATTCCGGAAGGGCATTCGGCGACGATGCTGCTGGGAAATGAATTTCTGATGAGCAAGATAATGTCTGAAGGCTGCCGGGCGATGGCGAACGACCAGGCTGAGTTCACGTTCGAGTTGATGGGGAAGGAGAATGAGTTTGTAGATTATCTGGCAGTGCGCGGCGGTGAGGCTGGGAGCCTCTCGTCCGTGCCATTGGTCGAGGGGTTCAGGAAATTTCAGGTTTACCACGCTTTTCCAATGAGCGGATCAGCGGCCATTTTGCTGTGCAAGTTCGCCGAGGGGAAAGTCTTGCTTAATTGGGTGGCCTCTACACCTCTACGTGCATCGCTGGAAACCGTAGAAGGCGTTAGGTCGGAGCATCCACTCCCGTGGTCCTGGAATATTGCTCGTCCGTATGAGTTTCGGCAGATCGCTGGAACTGACAGTTTAAAACTCGTGGTCGATCCCATCGGTGACGTGACGACCTTCCAACTTCTAGCAGGAGAAAACGCCAACATCCCTGAAATTTTCTCCAGATTTGACGAGGTTCAGAAGGTGGTTCCGAATTATTTGCTGGAAAGCATCCGGTACCACATGGATTTGCTTGCTGAATCCGCCTCATACATCGATATCTTCCGCCTCAACAGCATCCTGTTCAAAGGCGAGAATGTGGTCAAACTTGCCAGTGCAGTACTGCCCGGCGACCTGGCAGCCTTTGGTAATATTTCGCCCAGCCTGACCCGCTTCGCGATCACCCCGCTGGAGTCCGATATCGGCCCGGGACAGAAGCGTCAGTTCGCAACCGAGCCGGAGATGGAGGGCGTGACCTGGTCGGTGGAGAAGGTCCCGGGTTCTTCCGATGCGGTCGGCAGCATCGATGCCCGCGGCGAATACACCGCGCCGGCCCTGAGCGAGATCAGTGGCAGCTACACCCGCATCCGGGTCACCGCGCAGGTCGGCGAGTATCGCCAGAGCGCATTGATCAACGTGGTTACCCGTGCCATCAACGTCAACCCCATGGTGATGACCTGTCCCGTCGGCACCCAGACCGGCCGGGAGATGTCGGCCGGTGCCCTGGGGGGAGGAGTCCTGACCTGGAAGATCGCCGACCCGAGCTCCGGGGCGACGATCAAGCCGAGCACCATTACCTTCGGCGACCACAACTACCGCCCGGGGCCCCGGCTGGAAGACGTCAACGTCACCGTCGACGAAGTGGTGGTGACCAGCGCGCTCAACGGCGTCAGCCAATCCTGTCCGGTGGTGGTGGTGCATAACCCGGGCACCCTGATCATCGAGTACGAGGACATCGGCAACCCTGACAAGTTGCAGATGCGCGCGCGCTTCCAGGGCAACCTGCTGCCGATCGACGAGCCATTCGAATGGAAGGTGATCGCCGGCTCCGGGCAAATCGACGAAGTGACCGGAGTCTTCACCCTCGATCCCGAGGGGCAGCACAAATTCGCCGTGATCACCGGCATCGTGGATTTCGCCCCTGGCTGGGTGATGAAGGGTTTCGTCATCCTGCCCATACCGTTGCTGCCCATGCCCGAAGCGTTGCGTGTCCAGCGGGTTCATCTGCAGCGCAATCTGCCGCGTGAATAAAAGGAGTCTGGATCATGTCCGAACATACCCTGCAAGCGCTGCTGGCGCAGATGAAGGACCAGCCGGTGACCCTCGGCTGGGGCGCCATCGCTGCCTTCAGCCGCAACCGCCTCAACGATCTGCTGCGGCATCAATACGTAGCGGGGCTCAACGACTTCCGCCTGATGCAGCCATTGAGCATCGAGCTGTCGCTCACCGATGAAGAGAACATGTTCGCCACTTTCACCAATGTGGTGTTCGGTGCGCCGCAGGTGTCCTTCGCGTCGTCGGCCTTGCCCGGGTCGTCGGTCTCCCTGGCGATCAGCATCATCGCGGGATCCTTCAGCCTGGTCAGCCGTGCCTCGGTAGGGCCGCCCCGCCTGGTCTCCTGTTTCGATTTCAGCGAGGAGGAGGGCTTCAACCTGAGCATGCAACTGGACATGGCTACCCTCCTCGGCGAAGTGGACCGCAGCGCCCGTTTTGCCCTCGACCTGGAAAAGGGCGAGCAACCGACCTGCAATGCCCTGCCGGAATGGCCGGCGCAACAACGCATGGGCGAGGCATTGTTCGCCTACATCAAGGCGCAGCCGCGCAATATCCGGGTGTTCCAGATGGGGCTGGTGGATCTCAATGGCTACAACCCGCTGAGCCCCAGGGCGTTTCACCTGTACACCCAGGCCGCGCCGGGTGCTACCGACGGCGACGGCGCGCTGTTGCTGTTCACGCGTCTCAAGGGGCTCGACGAGAATGGCCGCGAACCGGTGCTTGGCAGCGATTTCCCCTATTTGATTCCCAGCGACAGGAACGGCGACGGCCCTTTGTACACCGCCTCGCTGGCGCTCAATGCCGATCTGCGCAAGTGGGTCGAGGAGCGTCCGCTGGATGTGACCGAGAGCATGGCGTTCCCGGCGCGCAACCTGTTCGTCGAAGAGGCGGGAGGGCGCCACGAGCCCCACGATCTGCTGGTTCTCGGCAATATTCGCGGCGCAGAGCAGAGTGCCACCGTGCAACCGCTGGTTAGCAGCCTCAAGGCCGGTGGGCAGCGGCAGTTCGAAGTGCGTCGCGCCGATGGCAGCCTGGTCAGTGGGGTGCAGTGGAGCACCTACAGCCTGGGCAGCCAACTGAGTTCCGGCAGCATCAGTGCCAATGGCCTGTACTCGGCCCCGACGGTCGAGCGTTTGGGCCAGGACAGCCAGCCCTCCATGGTGATTGCCCGCTATACCCTTGACGGGCGGATGCAGGAAAGCTCGGCCATGGTGCTCGACCGGTGTGAATCGATGAGTGTCCAGCCTCGGGCGCGCTCCTTGTCGCCGGGTGGGGAAGCGGTGGATATCCGTGTCTCCAGCCTGGGCGGTGGCGAGTTGCAATGGCGACTGCTGGAGCCGGGTCTGGGCAGCCTGGAGGTGAAGGGCGCTGGCCATGCCGTCTACACACCGCCGGACACCGTGGAGCCACTGGTCAGCCTGCAGAAGATCGAATGTCGGGATGCCCTTAGCGGGGAAACCATCGAGTCCGCCATGGTGATCGTTAGTGCGACCCCCGGCGCGGAGGTCGATCCGCCCTACGTGCCCTCGATCGCGCAGGGCGCCAGCGTGCAGTTCTTTACCAATGTTCCTCCTGAGTACGCACACTGGAGCGTGATCGGCGAAGGTTCGATCAGCGAGGATGGGGTGTTCACGCCCCCGGCCGAGGTGACCTCGCTGATCAGCCTGGTCCTGTGCGACTTCATGCTGGACAACGGCACCAGCATGGCGACCGGGTATGCCACGGTCCAGATGTCCAGGCGGGAGGACAAGCCGCACTGGAGTGCACTGGACAGCTTTGCCATCGAGGCCCCTGGCAGCCTGAACCAGTGCTACGCCAATGGCTACCAGCAGATCCCCTTGCTGATCACGGTGAAGACCCAGCCGGTCGACGGTCAGGACGTTCCCCTGGAGCCATGCGAGCTGGCCACGATGCAGATCGTCGATGGACTCACCGACCTGCCATTGCCTTTCCTCGACGACGAACAGGAGGGCATCGAGTACGGCAGCGGGATACCTTATGCGGTACTGAAGCATCGCAACCGTTTCGACCTGTACGATGCCAATCGCGCCAACGGGCAAGCACCAGCGGAGCTGCCTGCGCCACGCGACGAATCGGTCCGGCGGCACATGCTGTATGTACACATCACCGCACAGGGGCCGCGCCGCTTCTACGCGCAGTTCCAGGACATGTTCGGTGGCATCTGGAAGTCCGATGCGTTCCTCAGCGAGGGGGATATCTATCTCACTGGGGAGCGGCTGCCGAACCCGGATTCTGTCAATGACTACGAACTCGTCCGCGAACGGGCATTCAGTGACTCGGGCTACACCGGCCCCGATGGCACCGATGAATTCAACTACATCATGAAGTCAGTGGATTACTGGACAGTGCTCTACAGGCGCATGGGGATCTACCAGATACCGTTCGCCACGATGTTCATCGAGGCCAATTGCTCGACGATCCAATGGGAAAGCGAGCAGATCGACGAGCTGTTCTTCAGCTTCACCGGTCATGCCTTCTATCCGGCGGTCTATGGCGAACACGACAAGCCACCGGCGCGTCTCACCTTCGACCCTTATTACCGCTTGCTGCATCAGCAACAGGGCGGATTGCCGATCAGGGAGGAATTCGAGAGTGTCCTCTACCGGCCTGCCCCCGGGGAACTGATGATCAGCCTGCACCGGGTCGACGACATGACCTTCTGGTACGACGAGATGGCCTACGGCGATAAGGACAGGATGTACCGCCAGCTGCTCGACCAGCCGCTGATCTTCGTGCTGATCGACATGGAGGGCAATCGCCATCGCCTGGCGGTGGGCTTCCCGTCACCGACCCAGGATGACAGTCGCAACACCCTGATGATCAACCGCCAGTAATCACCCTTCGAGTGGGCGGTACCCCGGCCAATTGCCGGCGGTACCGCCCCGACAGCGCCATCTCCCCAGGGGGACCTCGCCATGACCATGTCCAGCTCCTTGCACTCCAACGCCTTCAACTTCAAAAGCTTCATGAGCAACAGTGTCGATCCGCGCACCGGCCAGTACACCATCACCATCGACCTGCCCGAGCTCAAGGCCAATGCCCTGATCGGCCCCAGTTTTACGCTGAAGATCGATTACACCGCGCTCAATGTCGAGGACAGCGGCTATGGCCTGGGCTGGAACCTGCGGCTGAGCCAGTACACGCCGCACAATCGCATCCTGTCGCTGTATACCGGCGAAACCTACAAGGTCACTGGTGATGAGCTCGGTGGCGAGCCGGATATCGAAGAGAAGAAACTGAACAGCTTCCGCTTCTTCCATGACGACGAGGACACCTGGCGCGTGGTGCACAAGAGCGGCCTGGTGGAGGTACTCAAGGCCATCGGCACCGGCGAGCGCCGGGTCGCCTTGCCATGGCGGATACTGGGGCCGACCGGGCACCATATCGAGCTGACCTATGCCAACTTCAACGGCACTCACTATCGCCTGGCCAGTATCCACGACGCTACCGGCGAGCTGTTGCGCGTCCAGCGCCTGACCAGCAGTGTGAAGCTGCTCCTGCCGCCCTTCGATGACCAGCCGCTGACCCGTTTCACCATGAATCTCACCGGTGGACGGGTGGTTGAAATCGTGCTGCCGGTAGAGGAACAGGCATCCTGGCGCCTGGAGTACCAGGAGGTGCTTGGCGTCGTCTGCATCAAGCGCGTGAGTACGCCGCTGGGCGGGGTGGAGACCCTCGAATACCGCGATGAAGGTCATCCCTTCCCGGGCACCCCACGGCCAAACTTTCCGCGGGTGACCGAGCACCACATCGATCCCGGCCCCGGTCAACCGGTGATGACCACCCGCTACGACTACACCGAGACCAACTTCCTCGGCAACGGTGCCGCGATCGATTGGGTGAACGACGGCCTCGACCAGTTGTACAAGGTCGGCGCCGGCTACACCTACGGCACTTTCACCCAGCAGTTGCTCGATGGCCAGCCGGTGCGAGCGGTGGACTACAGCTTCAACCGCTTCCACCTGCTGACCGAAGAGGTGACCACCCAGGGCCGCTGCGTGAAGACCGTGAGCACCGAATATCACGACATCGACGGGCCGTTCTCCAGCCAGCCGCCAGAGTTCCAGTTGCCCAGCAAGGTGATCACCCGCTGGTCGCTGTCCGACAACTCGACCCTGTCGCGTACCGAAACCGTTGAGACCGGGTTCGATGGCTACGGCAACCAGACCCGGGAAGTGCGGGCCGACGGCGTGACCACCGTCAACACCTACTACATCGCCGAGGGTGAGGCAGGCTGCCCCGAAGACCCGGATGGATTTGTCCGGCATATCAAGCAGCAGGTGGTGACTCCGGCAGCGGGTGGAGAGGGCACGGCTCCGACCCTGACCACCCATTACACCTACATCGACAAGGCGCCGCTCGATGGCGTCGACAAGAATCGCTGGATGGTGCTGTTCGACGAGCAGTTGCTGGAAGGCAGCACGGTGCTGAAAACGGTACATCACGAGTACCACGACAGCCCGGGCGATCCCATGCTCCATGGTCGTCTCGCCAGCGACAGCGAAACCCTCAACGGGCTGCCGACCTTCACCGACTACACGTACGAACTGATGACGGCGGAGGGCGTGCTGCAAACCACCGAAACCCTTCACGGCTTCGACCAGACCAGCAAGATCCTCGTGCTCCAGCACGGCCTGCTGATCGGCGAGCCGGTGCAGACCTACGACGAGAGCGACGTGAAGATTCGCTACACCTACGACACCCTGCGCCGGGTCACCAGCGAGACCGTGGCGCCGGATTCCGATTACGGCGCGACCCGCAGCTACACCTACACCCTGACCCGCATTGACGGTCAGCGGGCCATCCAGGAGATGACCGATGTCAAGGGCGTACAAACCCAGACCATCGTCGATGGCCTCAACCGGCCGGTGCTGGAGCAACGCCAGGATGTCGATGGCGGCGACGGTGCCTGGCGCACCACCTATACGGCCAGCTTCGATGGCCTGGGGCGCAAGGTCGAGGAATGCGAGTTCGACTGGCTGGTGCGCGATCCGGAGGAAGGCGAGGGTGATGCGCCGGTGAGGTTCGACCTGCCGCTGCGGCATACCTTCGAGTACGACGATTGGGGTCAGCAACTCAGCGACACCGGCCCGGACCAGGTGGTGGTGTACGAGGAAACCGACCCGATCGGCAGCGCGCAATCGCGCTGTCCCATTGTCCGTTCCTGGCGTGCAAGCCAGGCCGGCAAGCAGTCCACTGGCGTGACCGAGACCTGGATCAACCTGTTTGGCAAGCCGATCCATGTCGAGCGCCTCGATACGGATAACAAGCGCGTCAGCCTGCACGAGTACTTCTACGATGGCCTGGGGCGGACCTCGCGCGAGGTGGATGGCCTCAATCACGTCACCCAGTATCGCTACGACGCCTTCGATCGTCTGGTGGAGAACATCCTCCCGGACCTGTCGCGGGTGCAGCGCCGCTTTGCCCTCCACAGCGACGAAGACCTGCCGATCCATATCAGCGTCAATGAGCGGGAGCTCGGTCAGCAGACCTTCGACGGCCTGTCGCGTATGGTCAGTGCCGTGACCGGGGGACGCGAGCGCACCTTCAGCTACGATCCGGGGCGCATGCAGCCCAGAACGGTGACGACCCCGGCCGGGGTGGAGATCACTTACGACTACCAGCCGGAGCTGGGTGACGAACCGCGGAGTCGCCAATTGGCGCCCGGGGTATCCGCCACCTATGACTACGACAAGGAGAACGCCCGGCTGGTCGGATGCGAGGAGCAGGGCCAGGTGATGACGCGGGAGTACTACAGCACCGGCGATCTGAAGTGCGAAACCCGCAGCGAGGATGGCCAGGAGTACTCGATGCACTATGTCTACAGCTTGCGTGGTCGTCTGCTGAGTTACACCGACGTGTTCGGCCAGGTCCAGACCTACCGCTATGACCAGGCAGGTCGTCTGGACCAGACCATCCTGGAGTCCACCACGTCGACCTTCACCTACGACGGACTTGGCCGGCTGCACACCATCGAAACCGATGACAATGCCGAGCAGGTGCATGTGACCCTGACCTACGACGACTTCTCCCGGGAGGTGCTGCGCAGCTTCGACTTCGGGGCGTCCAACCAGCAACTGAGCCAGCAATGGAACGCGGTGGACCGCCTGACCCAGCGCACGCAGAGCGAAGAGGGCGCGCTGGTGCGCCAGGAGGACTACGACTATGACCAGCGTGGTCGCCTGACCGGCTACACCTGCACCGGCTCGCCGCCCCTGGATGCCTATGGCAAGCCGGTGCAGGCGCAGTTGTTCCGCTTCGATGTCATGGACAATATCACCCAGGTCCTGACTACCTTCCCCGGTGGCAATAACCTGGCGGAATATAAATACGACAATCCGGCCGATCCTACCCAACTGACCTCGGTTACCAACAGGCATGAGGACTACCCGCAACTGATCCTTCTGGAGTACGACGCCGACGGCAACCTGATCCGCGACGAGCAGGGCCGGCGCCTGGACTACGATGCCCTTGGCCGGCTGGTCAGCGTGGGCGACGACACTGGCGTGGCCTCCGGCAACTACCGCTACGATCCCCTCGATCGCCTGGCCAGCCTGACCGGCGTAGAGGGTACCGAGCAGCGTTTCTATCGCGAGCAGGACCTGGCCAACCTGGTCCAGGGCGGGCAGGGCAGCACCTTCATGCGCGGCGCCGGCAATCTGCTGGCGGAGCACCAGCTGGATGAGATCAGCCTGTTGCTCGGTTGCGACCAGAAGAACACCGTGCTTCAGGAGAGCGTGGTGGGCGCGACGTCAACGGCGCTGGCCTACACCGCCCATGGCTATCGCAGTGCTTCTGTACCTGGCAGTGCGGAGTCGGGTGGCGAGCCTGATGATTGACGCCGGGGGCGTGAGGGCGGGGGTGAGTCCATCCGATTACCTCGTCCGTTTGAGCGACGCAGGCCGGCGCGGCTGGCCGGCCCGGTGCGCTATCAGCGCAGCCTGATCAGGCCTTGCTCGAAGGCCTTGAGCATGGCTGCGCTGCGCGTGGTGACGCCGAACTTGCGGCGGATATTGCTGAAGTGGAAATTCACCGCCGACTCGCTGCATTGCAGGATATGGGCGATTTCCCAGGAGGTCTTGCCTTCGGCGCTCCACTGCAGGACCACGGATTCCTTGGGGGTCAGCCTGATGGGATCGTCCGGGAAGCCGCGCATGCTCTGGGCGGGAGCGAGGGACGAGGCGCTGCCGAGGGATTGGTCTGCGTACATGAAGTGAGCTCCTGGCATGTGAAGTGCAAATTGAAAAATGACTTCGTAATTCCATTTGACCGGGACGGTACGGGGACACTTATATCGCCGTTTCTTCATGTTGAAACCTGACAAAAATATCAGTTGTGAAGGGTATGGGGTGCTCTTCACGTTTGCGCTGCGGATCGCTCGACCTGATATTTTTGTCAGTTGTTGGCCCTGCTTCGAATTGCTAGCGTGGGATCGTACAAGCAGCATGCTTCGCGAGGAGATTCCCATGACTGGACTTAATGGAATGCAAGCCTGTTCAGCCGATCTGCGTCAGGTCCTGGACGAGTGCAACTTCAGCTATCACCTGGACTTCGCCGAGTTCCAGGTGCTGCACGATGCCGCCGATGCACGGCTGGATGCCCTGGTTCGGCGTTATGGCAATCGTCGCGAGTCCGAACAGTTGCAGCAGTTCCAGCTGGCCTGCGAGCAGATGGCGAAGATGCTCCAGGTGTCGTGCCTGGCCATGCAGCGGGCCCAGTTGGGTGAGCAGGAGCGCCATCAGGTCCGCGAGGCCTATGAGTACCAGGTGGCTTACATCCAGGCGTGCATGCACCGTTCGTTCGAAGGTTTCTGAATCCCTGGTGCTGACCGGACTGCCATCCCCGATGGCTGTTCCGGTCATTGCCCGATCCCCGGCGGTTGCGGACAATCGTTGTCAGTTTTTTTCGCAGCAGGCCGTCCGATATGTCGCAGCAGATCTTCTTCGCCCACGCCAACGGCTTCCCCTCGGCCACTTACGGCAAGCTGTTCGCCGGCCTGGCGCCGGACTACCAGGTCCATCATTTGCCCCAACACGCCCACGACCCGCGCTTTCCCGTGGGGGACAACTGGCTGTTGCTGGTGGACGAGCTGATCCATCACCTGGAACAACAGGCGGAGCCGGTCTGGGGCGTTGGCCATTCCCTGGGCGGGGTACTGCACCTGCATGCGGCGCTGCGCTGTCCGCAGTTGTATCGCGGCGTAGTGATGCTCGACTCGCCGGTGCTGACCCTTGCCGATCAGTGGCTGATCCGCCTGGCCAAGCGCTGGGGCTTCATCGACCGCATCACCCCGGCCGGACGTACCGAAGGGCGCCGCGAAGCCTTCGACGACCTCGAACAGGCGCGGGCCTACTTCGCCGGCAAGTCGCTGTTTCGGGCGTTCGATCCGGAATGCCTGGAAGCCTACCTGCAACATGGCCTGAAGCAGGAGGGCGATGGCTGGCGTCTGGCCTTCGACCCGGCCATCGAGATGCGCATCTACCGCAGCATCCCGCACACCCGGCCGGCTTCCCCGGGCAAGCTGAAGGTGCCGCTGGCGATGGTGCGCGGCAGCGATAGCCGCATCGTCCGCCCCCACCATGCACAAGCGGTGCGACGCATGCCGCTGGGGGAGAACCATAGCGTCACCGGCGGGCATATGTTTCCGCTTGAGCGTCCGGACGATACCGCACGCCTGATCCGTTCGGTGTTCCAGCGCTGGCAGGAGCAATCGGCATGAGCCATTCCGTTGAAGAAATCCGCCTCGACCTGGGCCATGTCGAACTGGCCGCGCACCTGTATGGCCCCGAAGACGGTCGCCCGGTTATCGCCTTGCACGGCTGGCTGGACAACGCCAACAGCTTCGCCCGCTTGGCGCCGAAGCTGCTTGGGCTGCGCATTGTTGCCCTGGATTTCGCCGGGCACGGCTATTCCGGGCATCGTCCGCCGGGGGCCGGCTATGCGCTGTGGGATTACGCCCACGATGTGCTGCGGGTTGCCGGGCAACTGGGTTGGGAGCGGTTTTCCCTCCTCGGGCATTCGCTGGGGGCCATCGTTTCGGTGATTCTCGCCGGCAGCCTGCCCGAGCGGGTCGTGCGCCTGGCGCTGATCGATGGGGTGATTCCCCCCGGTGCCTCGGCACAGGACGCCGCCGAGCGCATGGGCATGGCCCTGGAGGCGCAACTGCGCCATGACGGCAAGCGCAAAACGGTGCATGCCGAGCTGGACAAGGCGGTCGAAGCGCGGATGAAAGGCATGGTAGCGGTCAGCCGTGAAGCCGCCGAGTTGCTGGCCCAGCGCGGCCTGGTGCCGGTGCCGGGCGGGTTCAGCTGGCGCAGCGACAGCCGCCTGACCCTGCCGTCGCCAATGCGCATGAGCGAAGAGCAGGCGCTGAGCTTCGTGCGCCGGATTGCCTGCCCGACCACCCTGGTGGTGGCCGAGGACGGCATGCTGGCGCGCAACACGAGTCTCCTCGAACAGCTACCCTTCAGTCTGGAACGCTTGCCCGGTGGCCATCACCTGCACCTGAACGATGAGGCTGGCGCAACCCTTGTTGCAGACTGTTTCAATCGCTTCTTTGCCATTCCTTGACTTGTATCGGGCAACTGTCGAGGCTTGGCGGGTTTTGATCAGGGAGACAATCATGACCCAGCACGACAGCAGCCCCCGTTTCGTTCGCCACGCCGTGTGCTGCGGCGGGGTTCGCCGATGAGCGCCATGCAAGCCTTTCGCGCCGGTCTGACCGGCCTCCTGCTGGTAGCGGGCGCAGTCCATGCCGGCGGCGAGTTGCCGATTCCCCAGGATTCCAAGGTGGTCGACGAGCGCTCCGCCACCGATCAGGAACGCATCTACCCCTTGGGGGCGCTGCGCAAGATCAGCGGCCAGTTGCGCATGGAAGGGCGGATCGAAGCCCGCGGCGACATCCGTTCCATGACCTGGGAGTTGCCGCCCGAGCGTCGCGCCGAGGAGGCCTTCACCAGTGCCCGTGAAGCGCTGCAGGCCGATGGCGGTTATCCGCTGTTCTGGTGCGAGCGGCGCGACTGTGGTGAAAACAGCCTGTGGAACAACGAGATCTTCGGCAGCGCCCGGCTCTCCGGCTCCGACCAGGATCAGTTCTACATCCTCCTGCGCCGCTCCGGTGACAACGACGACACCCTGGTGGCGCTCTATGCGATTACCCGCGGCAACAAGCGCGCCTACCTGCATGCCGAGCAATTCGAGGCCAATGCCCCGCTGGGCGAGGTGCTGCCGACCCCGGCCACCGTCCTGCGCGAGCTGCGCAGTACCGGCAAGCTCGATTACCCCGACCTGAATGCCGAACCGCCCAAGGCCTGGGTGCAGTTGCTGGCGCGCAGCCTGAACCTGGACAGCAGCCTGCGGGTCAGCCTGACCGGGGGCCAGGCCCAGGGTTGGCTTGATCAGTTGAGTGCGGCGGGGGTTCGTTCGGCGCGTCTCGAGGTGGGTAGCCAGTCGGCCAGTGGCTTGCATGTGGAACTGATTCGCTGACCTTGTGGGGCCAGTGTCGGCCTCATCGCTGCGGTGCGGCGGTCCGACAAGCCAGCTCCCACAGGGCCCGCGTCGGGCACAAATCCTGCGGCTGGCCCGGCATCTTGTGGGAGCTGGCTTGCCAGCGATCAGATCCATGATTCTTCCGGGTTTCAAGAGAGAGAACGCATGCTCAACAACGACCGGCTATTGGTGCAGATCCTCTTGCTGGCCCTGCTCGGGGCCGCCTTGTGGGTCATGGCGCCGTTCATTTCCGCGCTGCTCTGGGGCGCGATCCTGGCCTATGCCAGCTGGCCGCTGATGCGCCTGGTCACGCGCCTGTGTGGCGGGCGGGAAACCCTTGCGGCAAGCTTCCTCACTACCCTGTGGCTGCTGCTGGTGGCCTTGCCCCTGGTCTGGCTGGGCTTCAACCTGGCCGACCATGTCCGTGATGCCACCGCCTTCATACGTGATGTGCAGGTCGACGGCCTGCCCGACGCGCCGTCCTGGCTGGCCGGCGTGCCCTTCGTCGGCGAGCGCCTGGTGGGCTACTGGAACTCCATCGACCAGCAGGGCGCGGCGTTGCTGGCGACGGTCAAGCCTTATCTCGGCCAGGTGGGCAACTGGCTGCTGGCGCGCAGCGCGCAGATCGGCAGCGGTATTGTCGAGCTGATCCTCAGCCTGGTCTTCGTGTTCTTCTTCTATCGCGACGGGCCGCGCCTGGCGGCCTTCGTCCTGCGCCTGCTGGAGCGCCTGGTCGGCGATCGCGGCAACTACTACCTCGACCTGGTGGCCGGCACCGTGCAGCGGGTGGTCAACGGCGTGATCGGCACCGCCGCCGCCCAGGGCCTGCTGGCGCTGATCGGTTTCCTCATCGCCGGGGTTCCGGGGGCGCTGGTGCTCGGCCTGGTGACCTTCATGCTCAGCCTGATTCCCATGGGCCCGCCGCTGGCCTGGATTCCGGCCACCGCCTGGCTGGCCTGGCAGGGCGAGTACGGCATGGCGGTCTTCCTCGGAATCTGGGGCACCTTCATCATCAGTGGTGTCGACAACGTGCTGAAGCCGTACCTGATCAGCCGCGGTGGTGATCTGCCCTTGGTAATCGTGTTGCTGGGTGTCTTCGGAGGGTTGCTGGCCTTCGGCTTCATCGGCCTGTTCATCGGCCCGACCCTGCTGGCGGTGGGCTACAGCCTGCTGGTGGACTGGTCCAATCACCAGTCCCCGGTCAATCGCAGTTAATCCAGATCCAGCTTGGCCTCGATGCGATCCAGATGCACATGCATCAGGCGCAGCGCGGCCTCGCTGTCACCATCCTCCAGTGCATCCACCAGCGCTGCATGTTCCTCCCAGGCGCAATGCTCGCAGCCATGCTGCTCGTACTTGGCGATGATCAACGAGGTCATCGGCACCAGGCCGTTGAGAAAGCGCGTCAGCGGCGCGTTGTCGGCGATCTCCGCCAGCTTCAGGTGAAACTCGCCGCCCAGGCGGATCGCCGTGCAGCGTTGGCCCTGCTCATGGCTGAGGCGCTCGCGGGCGATCAGCTCGCGCAACTGACGCAACTGCCCCGGCCGCGAGCGGCGCGCGGCCAGTTCGATCAGGGTGGTTTCCGCCAGCCGCCGGGCGCTCAGTACCTGCCGCGCCTGCTGCGGATCCGGTGCGGCCAGGCGCGCGGTGTGGGCCGGGCGCTGAACGATCACCTGCTGGTCCGATAGCCGTCCCAGCACCCGGCGGATCACCGTGCGGCTGACGCCGAAGGCCTGGCCGAGGGCCAGTTCGGTTAGCGGCGTGCCCGGAGTCAGCCGCTGTTCGAGGATTGCGTCGAACAGTTGCGGATAGATTTCTTCGGCGGACATCCGGCGTCCGCCGCCAGCCATGAGGAAGGGCAGGGAAGTATTCATTCTCGCGCTCCTGGATTCAGTAACCCGGCTGTTCGTCCGGGATCTTCAGTTCGATACCCATGCGTCGGCCTTCCTCAAGGATGTGCCGGCGCATCTGTGCGCTGGCCTGGGCGCTGTCCTTGTTGCGGATGGCACGCACCACCGCTTCGTTCTCGGCCAGTCGCGCGGCCAGGTGCTCGGGGGACTTGCGCAGCACCTGGGCGCTCTGCTTGAGGGCGTTGCTGGTCTGCTGCACCACGCTCTGGAAGATCGGGTTGGAGGTCAGGGCGAACAGCGCTTCGTGGAAGGCGATGTAGGCGTTGACCCCGGCCTCCGCGTCGTCGGCTTCGAGGGCCTCGCGCATGTCCATCAGGGTCAGGCGCAGTTGCCCGGTCTCGCTGCTGCTGATGGACTGCGCCACCAGCCCGACGATGAAGGGCTCCAGGGTGTAGCGCAGTTGCAGTACATCCTCGAGGCTGGCCTCGGCCACCGAAGCCGGGACCAGGGTCGGTTCGGCGCTGTCCGGGTCGAGTACCAGCACCCCCTTGCCTGGCATCGAACGCACCAGGCCGAGGGTTTCCAGTACCGTCACCGCTTCGCGCAGGCTGGGCCGGCTGATGCCCAACTGCTCGGCCAGCTCGCGCTGCCCGGGCAGCATGTCGCCGGAGCGCCATTGGCCTCGGGCCAGGGCCTGGCGCAGTTTTTCCACAACTGCGTTGACTACGGTCGATGAGGTGATCACAGGTCGCTCCAGGATAAATCGGTCAAGGCTCAGAACTCTTGTTGGTGGGCCGTTTTGCGCGGTTGAAAGGTATAGCCCTGCTTGCCGCTAAGTACGTTGTGCGCGCGATCCAGGTCGATGTCCTTCTCCCAGCGGGCGATGGCCACGGTGGCGACACAGTTGCCGATCAGGTTGGTCAGGGCGCGGCCGATGCCCATGAACCAGTCCACCGCCAGCACCAGCACCAGGCCTACCACCGGGATCGCCGGGATCGCGGTCAGGGTGGCGGCGAGGATCACCAGGGCCGAACCAGGGATGCCGTGGGCGCCTTTGGAGGTGACCAGCGACACCAGCAGGATGGTCAGCAGGTCGGTCATGGCCAGTGGCGTGCCGGTGGCATTGGCGATGAACACGATGGCCAGGGTCAGGTAGATGGAGAAGCCATCGAGGTTGAAGGAGTAGCCAGTGGGAATCACCAGGCCCACGGTGGAGCTGCCGATGCCCAGGTGTTCAAGCTTGCGCATGATCTGCGGCAGCACGGCATCGGACGAAGCGGTACCGAGGACGATGGTCAGCTCCTCGCGCAGGTACTTGAGGAAGGGCAGCATCTTCAGGCCCGACACGCGCATCACCACGCCGAGGATGATCAGTACGAAGCCGGCGCAGGTCAGGTAGAACAGCGCGACCAGGCCGCCCAGGTGCTGCAGCGAATCGAGGCCGTACTTGCTGGTGGTGAAAGCGATGGCGCCGAAAACGCCGATGGGGGCCAGGCGCACGATCATGCCCATGATGCGGAAGATCACGTGGCTCAGTTCGTTGATCAGCCGCGAGATCCCCGAGGCCGATTCGCCCACCAGGTTCAGGGCGCTGCCGAACAGCACGGAGAACAGCAGGACCTGGAGGATGTTGTTGTCGGCGAAGGCACCGATCACCGAGGTGGGGATCAGATCCATCAGGAAGGTAGTGGTGCTGTGGATATGCTGGCCGCGTTCGGCGAGGGCGCCGGCGTCGGTGGCCGAGAGCTGGTCCAGATGGATGTTGGCGCCGCTACCGATGCCGGTAGTGAAGGCGAACACCAGGCCCAGGACCAGGGCGATGGTGGTGAGTATTTCGAAATAGATCACCGATTTCAGGCCGATGCGCCCGACTTTCTTAAGGTCGCCGGCGCCGGAAATGCCGCTGACCACCACGCAGAACACGATCAGGCCGATCAGCATCTTGATCAGCTTGATGAAACCGTCACCGAGGGGTTTGAGTTGCAGGGAGAGGTCGGGGAAGCTCAGACCGCAGGCGATGCCGAGCATCAGGCCGAGCACTACTTGGAGAAAGATCGAACGCGAGCACCATTTGAGCATGGGAGGGATCTCTGATCGGTGTCCTGGCTGCCATGACGAAGATGGCGCGTCGGACTTAATTATTGTGGTCTTACCGGTATGTCCAGTGCGCGGCCACTATACCCACTGGTTTTCAGCTTTCGCAAGAGGTCACCCGACAATTGGTTTTACCGGTCTGACCAGTAATGGCGCAATGATACTGTTCTTGCTAGGTGCGAACCATTCTGTCGCGGTGCCGTTATTTATGGCTCGGACATCGCCTGGTCGACGGCGGCAATCAGTTTGCTCAGGTCCTTGCGCGGGGCTTTATGGATGACGCCGAACAGGTAGGCGCGTTGCTCGTCCTCGCTGTCGAGGTCGGTGAAAAAGGCGGTGAGTCTGACGCCCAGGATCCGGGCAAAAACAAAGAGGGCTTCGACGCTGGGTGTGTAGGTACCGGTTTCAAAGCGGCTTATGGTTTTGGGATCGAATCCGGACTTCTCCCCCAGTTCTGCCTGGGTGAGCCCCGCGACCTTGCGATAGCGTCTGATGGCTGACCCCAAACTTGAAATTTCCATCGCTCAATTCCCTTTTAGAATCAAGAACTTAACGATAAATAATTTTAAAGGACAACCTCCGGTGCCATCACCTTGGATTGCAAAAGGTGATGCTTCTCGTAGAATTTGCTCCCTGGACAGGTTTTCCCGCAGCGGGTTTCGGAGAGAACAACCCGTGTATTTCCTGCGGCTCATGGAGCTTTATCGTGCGTCCCAAGTTGCCAATCACTGCCGCCCGGCAGACATTTTCCTACCCGCAACGGCTGATGTGCGCAGATTACCTGCTACCGCCGCCCTTCGGGCTGGAACCAGCGAAACAGACGCTTCGAGCCTTGGTGCCCGATGGAGTGGGGCATGGGTGAGAGTTACCGTACGGCCGTCGACGCCGCCGCGATCTTTTCCGAGACCGATCTGGACGGGCGTATCACCTACGTCAACGATCAGTTCTGCGCCATTTCCGGCTATACCCGCGAGGAACTGCTGGGGGCCGACCACCGCATCCTCAATTCGGGCCAGCACGAGCCCCAGGTGTTCAGCGAGATGTGGCGCACCCTGACCGACGGTCAGGTGTGGAAGGGCGAGTTGTGCAACCGGGCCAAGGATGGGTCGCTGTTCTGGGTCGACAGCACCATCGTGCCGCTCTTCGACCGGGACACCGGCGAGCTGCGCAAATACGCCTCCATTCGCTTTGACGTCACCCACAAGCGTCAGCTCCTGCATACCTTGCAATGGCGGGTCGGCCACGACATGTTGACCGGCCTGCCCAATCGGTCCTGCCTGGGCGAGTTGCTCGACGAGGCGCTGCAGCGGGCGCGCGCCGCGAAGGGCTCGCTGGCGGTATGCATGCTCGACCTCGATGGTTTCAAGGCGGTCAACGACGGTTACGGCCATGACAGCGGCGACCTGCTGCTGGTGGAAGTGGCGCGCCGCCTGAAGCGTTTCCTCGGCGCGGGGGATGCCCTGGCGCGGCTGTCCGGCGATGAGTTCGTGCTGATCCTGGGGGATATCCAGGGGCCGCCGTGCCTGCAGGATGTTCTTGAGCAGATCCTTCGCGCCATGGCCGTACCCTGCATGATCCGCGGCCGCTCCATCAGCGTCAGCGCCAGCATCGGCGTGACCCGCTTCCCCCATGACAACGATGACGCCGATACCCTGCTGCGCCATGCCGACCAGGCCATGTACCTGGCCAAGCAGCGCGGGCGCAACCGTTACCATCTGTTCGATGTGTCCTTGGACAAGGAAGTCAAGGCCACGCACCAGACCGTCGAGCAGGTGCGCCATGCCCTGCACCACGGTGACCTGTCGCTCTATTACCAGCCCAAGGTCAACATGCGCAGCGGCGCGGTGGTGGGTTTCGAGGCGTTGTTGCGCTGGAACCACCCGGTCCGCGGCGTGGTGCCGCCAGGGGATTTCCTGCCGTTGGTGGAACGCACCGACCTGATCGTCGATATCGGCGAATGGGTGATCGACCGGGCGCTGGCGCAGATGCAGCAATGGCAGGCGCTGGGCTGCCACTGGCCGGTGAGCGTGAATATCGCCGCCCGGCATTTCCAGCGCGATGACTTTGTCGTGCGTCTGCAACGCTTGCTGGCGCGGCATGCCTCGGTGGCGCCGCAGATGCTCGATCTGGAGATTGTCGAGTCGGTGGCGATCGAGAATATCCAGCGCGTCAGCGACTGCCTGGAAGCTTGCCAGCGCCTTGGCGTGCGCTTCTCCCTGGATGATTTCGGTACTGGGTATTCCTCGCTCAGCTACCTCAAGCGACTACCGACCCAGACCATGAAGATCGACAAGTCCTTTATCCAGGACATCCTCCATGACCAGGACGACCTGGCGCTGACCCGTGCGGTGATCGGGCTGGCCCGGGAGTTCGATCGCCAGGTGATTGCCGAAGGCGTGGAGACCGTGGCCCACGGCGAGTTGCTGATGGACCTGGGCTGTGATATCGCCCAGGGCTATGGCATCTCCCGACCGATGCCGGCGGGGCAGGTGGTGGAGTGGGTGGAGCGCTTCCAGCAGCCGCGGGAGTGGCGGGTGAAGGCGTTGGGGGTGCTGTGATGCTGGTGGCCTCATCGCTGGCAAGCCAACTCCCACAGTGACCGCGTGCACCGCTGAACCTGTGGGAGCTGGCTTGCCAGCGATAGGCATGGGTATCTACACATCTCAATTAGGCGCAACACGAACTCTGTGGGAGATTCT